>JAFPBC010000203.1 GCA_017390595.1 Selenomonadales bacterium
GATAGCTGCATCTACGGCATCTTGTTGACCTCGGAAATCAAGAATATTGCCATATGGTTTAGTGTCATTCAGTATTCGATTGGTTCGTGAGAAAGCCTGTATCAGCCCGTGGTACTTTATCGAATAATCATGTCGAGGTGAGAACATGGGATTCTTAAAATGGCTCTACCCGGGCATGAAATTCAAACGCTGGCTCCTCTTGTTCGCATTCGGCGTGCTGGCACTTTGTACGGGTATCACCATCTTATTCAACTATAAATATATCGGAAATCTGGAAGAAGCCATCTTCCGTACCATATATCTCTGGACGGGGAGCTATGATTACATGGTCAACGCGGCATTCGGCACGGTGACCGTAGTCGTGGGTCTCGTCTTGATGTTCATTGCCATTCGGCAGATGATACGCTCCATCATCGGCGTCCTTCTGCCCGACGGGTCGGAAAAACTCGTCGACCTCATCTTTGCCGAGCGTAAGCTCAGCCGCGGTCCCGCAGTCGCCGTTATCGGCGGCGGTACGGGTCTGTCTGTGCTTTTGCGCGGTATCAAGACCGTAACGAAAAACGTCACCGCCATCGTCACCGTAGCAGACGACGGTGGTTCTTCGGGCAGACTTCGTGAAGACCTCGGCATCTTACCGCCGGGCGACCTTCGAAACTGCCTCGTCGCGCTCGCAGAGACAGAGCCTCTGATGGAAAAACTGTTCCAGCACCGCTTCGGCGGCAGAGGCGATCTCGCGGGACACAGCTTCGGCAACCTTTTCATCGCCGCGATGACAGAAACAGTCGGCGGCAACATGGAAGAAGCGCTCAAAGCCTCGAAAAAGATCCTCGCTGTCCGCGGTCAGGTACTTCCTGCCACCATCAGCGAAGTCAAGCTCATGGCGCGTCTTGCCGACGGCCGCATCATCGAAGGCGAATCGCGCATCCCGCTTTCGGGCACGCCCATCGACCGCGTGTACTTAGAGCCTGCCGATGCCAAGCCCGTACAGAGCGCGCTCAGCGCCATCCATGACGCGCAAGTCATCTTCCTCGGTCCGGGCAGTCTCTACACGAGCGTCATGCCGAACCTTCTCATTGACGGCATGGCAGACGCGCTCCGCAAGTCGAGAGCGACCAAAGTCTACATCTGCAACGTCATGACCCAACCGGGCGAGACGGACGGATATTCCGTATCGGCACACGTCAAAGCCATCTTCGACCATGTCGGCGAAGGTGTCATCGACTACGTCATCGTCAACGGAAGCCGTATCTCCGACGAAGTATGCGAAGTCTACGCACGCGAAGGCGCAGAGCCTGTCATCGTAGACAAAGATAAAACAGAACGGCTCGGCGTCAAAGTCATCGAAGCCGACCTCATCAGTCAGACCAATCTGGCTCGTCACGACCCGCAGAAGCTGTCGCAGACCATCATCTCGATGCTCTACGATTATCAGATACACCGCGATCAGCCGGGCGAGTGGGAACAGCTGATGAACCAGAACGAAGGAAAATAAAGAAAGCTAGAGGGAACGTATGGCATCTTACTCAAGTGAAGTTAAAAACGAACTGACGCGCGTCACGGGTGACGATTTTTGCTGTCAGGCGGCAGAACTCGCCGCGCTCTTCCGCATGGGCGGTGCCATGTCCATCGGCGGACAGATGCAGCTCGGTATCAATTTCGTTACCGAAAACGCGGCACTCGCGCGCAAAGTACTCAACTTAATTAAAGGGAAATTCGAGCTCAAGACAGAAGTCATGGTCTCGCGTTCCCGCCGACTGAAAAAGAACAACCGTTACATGATAAAAGTCGTCCCCGCACCCGAAGTCGTCGACCTCTTGGCCGCACTCGGCATCATGCGTGCCGACGGCTGGAACGACGGTGACGATACAGCCATCTGCGAAGAAGAATGCTGCAAACGTGCCTACCTTCGCGGGGCATTCTTAGGCGGCGGCTCCGTCAACCGTCCCGAAGGCGAATACCATCTCGAGATGGTCACCGAAAATCGACTCTTTGCCACGACCATCGTTACCATGATGGAAGGATTCGGCTTCCCCGTAGGGCAGACCGAACGCAAAAAAGACTGCATGATATACTTAAAAGACGGCGACGCCATCATGCGATTCTTGCGCCTCATCGGCGTCGAAGAAGCGATGCAGTCGTTCGAACAAGTGCGTCTCGTCAAGAGCGTGCGAAACAAGGTCAACCGTCTCGTCAACTGCGAGACAGCCAACCTCAACAAGACCGTCATGGCGGCATCTCGTCAAGTCGCGCACATCAAACGCATCGACCAATACATCGGTCTTGAAAACATCGCGCCCAACCTTCGCGAAGCGGCGCGTCTCAGATTGGCTCATCCCGAAGCACCACTGCAGGAGCTCGTCGACCTCATGGAAGGCAGAGTCAGCAAATCGGGCATGAACCATCGCCTGCGTAAGCTCGAAAAGCTTGCGGAAGAATTGCCGGGAGGCGATATCAATTGAAACGAAAAGTAAGCGCAGCGGCGGGGCTTGTCCTCGCCCTTCTTATCCTTGCATGGGTCACCATGCCGCGCGGATACGTGCCCATCTTGGCATATCATATGGTCAACGATGTCCGTGTCGATAACGAATATTGCATGACGAC
>JAFPBC010000204.1 GCA_017390595.1 Selenomonadales bacterium
AAAGTTACTCCGAAATATTTTTTCTGTGGGGATAAACCGATCGTCCGAGTACGCAAAAGCAGAAGCTTGGCACATAAAAATGATGTTATATCAAAATCGACTCGGGTAGCAATAAGATTATTGGAAGGTGTGTATAAACGTCTGGAATGGTATCGATTGCATCATAATATTGATGCTTATTCTAAGTCTGCTTATCAGGATACGTTGAAGAAATACCACGATTCTTTTGTTTCAACTTATGGGAATCGTTTTCGTACAGAAGACGATGTCCAACGCAGTATTTTCGGGTTAGATGCTGTTTATAGCGGTAAAGCAGAACTCGAGATCGTAAAGAAACCGAGTCTGTGGGAACGCTGCGTTTTATCTCATTTTCAAAAAATTGTTTGGGATGATTTGTTTGGCAATGGAACGGAAGAAACGTATCAGCATATTTTAAAATATAAGCCCAAACTATTTTGTATCAATGACAGCGGCAAACAAGAAGAACGTGAAAACAGCAGAAGGTTTTTGCACTTGCTTTTTCCCGAGCCGTCTAAGTTTGAAAAGTGATATGAAATAAAAAAGGGAAGGACATTACGATGATGTCTTTCCCTTTTTGTTATCGTGGTTACAAAGCTGTTTATCGTAAGCTGATATTTTGATATGCTATTTTTTTGCGATTACGATAGGCTGATAGAAACCTGTTTCTTCGGGCATTTTCCACGATACATCATGGCAACCGCTGGCGAGAAGCAGGTTGGTCAATTCCTCGCGTCGAGTTGCTCTGTATTCACATTCGAATTTGCCGACCGCAAGTGTATTTTCATCGTCAATGATATACTGTGTCAGATGGTAGTGGTCGTCGTTCCAGTCCCATGTTTGGAATGATACGCGCTGTCCGCTTGCTGTCTTGTGAATGTAGGGCGGAGAATAGGGTGGTTTATCTGCAAGGAGTGCATCATAGTCTCTGATACTGGCAACGAACATACCGCCTGCGTTGAGTTGACTTGTGATGCTCTTGACAGCAGATGCGAGCGCTTCGGCAGAGAGCATATGCGGAAGTGCGTTATCCATCACGATGACGATGTCAAACTGTTCGTCGAATGTATCTGATAATGTACAGAAGTCGGCTTTTTCGAAACGGATATGTACATCGTTTGCTTTTGCTCGCTGTTTTGCTTCTGCCAGCTCATTTTCGCTGATATCGGAAGCGGTGACGTCATACCCGAGTGCTGCAAGTCCGATGGATTGCGTGCCGATCCCACAGGCACAGTCAAGGAGTTTGGCCGATCGATCGAAGCCGTTATCGCAAAATAGCCTATCGAGCAAAGCCGCTTGTTCGTGTGTTGTAGCTTGCCAGTCGGAAAATAGTTTGTCATATTGTGTTGCTATGTTGTCGTAGAACGTCTGTATGATGTCCATCGTTATATCTCCCTTATAAAAAGTGGTCGAATGTGAGTGTATCATAAGAAAGTACTGCTTACAAGCAACGCCACAACGATCTTATCGCTGTGGCGTGATTTGTTTTAGCAGATATTATAATGCTTTGACTTCTTCCATCACTTTTTTGAATGCAGGAAGTGCGTTTTTAGCTGTGTCGTGCGATACGCAGTAAGCGATGCGGACGAAGCCCGGGCAACCGAAGGATGTTCCAGGAACGATGAGAAGATTGTATTTTTTTGCCATCTGGCAGAATGCGATATCGTCTGCGATAGGCGATTTTACGAAGAGATAGAACGCTCCTTCCGGTTTGATGCACTCATAGCCGTACGATAAGAGGTTCGTGTAGAGAAGTTCGCGGTTCGCGTTGTATTTCGCAATGTTCGGTGCGATATCAACGTCGAGACAACGCGATACGACACGCTGGAAGAGCGACGGTGCATTAACGAAACCGAGGATACGGTTGGCTACATTGGCTGCGGCGATGATGTTCTGAGCATCGGAGAGCGTATCAGGAAGGACGAGGTAGCCGATACGTTCGCCCGGAAGCGAGAGCGATTTACTGAACGAGTAGCCGACGATCGTGTTGTCGTAGTAGTTCGGCAAATATGGTACTTCTACGCCGTCATAGACAAGCTCACGATACGGTTCGTCCGAGATGAGGTAGATATCGGTACCGAATTCATCTTGTTTTTCGAGAAGGATCGCCGAGAGAGCCATGATCGTTTCTTCGGAATAGACAACGCCTGTCGGGTTGTTCGGCGAGTTGATGATGACAGCTTTTGTTTTCGGTGTGATCTTTGCGGCGAATTCTGTGAGGTTCGGCTGGAAGGTCTCGGTATTCGGCGAGACAACGACGAGTTTACCATCGTAGTTAGCCGTATAAGCGCGATATTCGCCGAAGTACGGTGCGAATGTAATAACTTCATCTTCCGGGTTGAGGAGCGTTTTGAAGATGACGTTCAAGCCGCCTGCCGCGCCGACTGTCATCAAGATATTGTGCGGGCCGAATTCCGTGCCGAAGCGTTTGTTGAGCGATTCGGCAATTTTACCGCGGACATCATCGTAGCCCGAATTATTCATATAACCATGTACCATCGTGGACAATTCTTCTTGGAGGATCTGAATTGCCGTTTCGTTTACTTCGGCAGGTGCCGCCACGTTCGGGTTACCTAAGCTAAAGTCGTATACATTTTCCGCGCCGTGGATCGAAGCGAGACGTTTGCCTTCTTCAAACATAGCGCGGATCAAAGAGCTTTGTTGTACGTACGTTACCATTCTATCTGCGATCATGATAAAACCTCTTTTCGTATAAATAGATGTATTTCAGCGATAATATGAGGCCTTTAAAATAAGACATCACTTAATTATTATACCTCGATTTTACTGAGTTTGCAAAGTTACAAAAAGAAATTATGCAAAATAAAAAGACACAAGAAAATTTCTTGTGTCTTACGTTTGAAAGCAGTGACTCGCCTGAAAAACAGAACTTTGATAGCGGTCTTTTATTACAATAAGAATACAAAACTAAAATAAATAAACAAAACGAGTAGATTGGTTTTGATTTTAAGGAATATTGAAAAAAATACTTTTTTATAATATAATAATTTAAGTATCTATTTGGCAGAATGACTTGTTCTCAGTTCCGAAAGAAGGAGAAAAATGATGAAAAAGAAAGTTAAAAAGACCTTGCAAGCAGCCGTTCTTTTAAGTTGTGCTACACTTTTCCCGTGGCAAGCTATGGCTGCTGAAGTTGAAGAAGCGGAAGAAGTAGAGTATGACGTTTATGAGGAAACTTTTGCGTATGGTGGCAACACATATTTTAAAGCAGAAATAGTAGATGCTGGTCAAAAGACGGAAAATGGTACTACTAGAGAAATTGAAGATGAGGAACTTGATGCTATTCAAGAACAAGCGATAGCTTATTTAGGTGATATTACCGGAGCGCCTGTCAAAGCATATCCTATAATAAGTTTGACCCCATTAGATATTAAAGATGCTAATGCTTCTGCAGAAAGTGAAGTTTATAAAAATGGGCTTACACAGTATGCAAGCTATTTCATTGGTGCTGGTATTGAGAATAATAACGGTGAAGCGGCTGCAGATGTTACAGTAAATCTCGCACCGGAAGGTACTTC
>JAFPBC010000027.1 GCA_017390595.1 Selenomonadales bacterium
AGTTCTAAGTCATCTACATAGTAGATCTTTTTGAGTGTATCGGAAAGCGGAAGACCGACTGCCGCGCCTGCCGGGCTGACGTGTTTGAACGAAGTAGCCGCAGGAAGACCTGTTGCTTCTTTGAGTTCTTTGACGAGCTGCCAGCTGTTGAAGGCATCGAGGAAGTTGATGTAGCCGGGACGACCGTTGAGAATTTTGATAGGAAGTTCTTCGCCGTTTTTCATGTAGATCTTCGACGTGCTTTGGTTCGGGTTGCAACCGTATTTGAGCATGAATTCTTTCATTACTTCTTCTCCTTTGCCGAGACTGCCGAGAGGACGGTCTCTGTATCATATTTCGATAATCTATTCTTTCATTATACGGTGTGGGATGTTTTTTTGTCAATCACAGGAAGCTGAAATGTGCTACAATAATACCAAAGGGGGATTTGGTATGGAGATGTGTACGCTCTGTCCGCGTATGTGCAATATCGCGCGAAAACGGACGAACGATGATATAGAAGGAAAACTCGGTCTCTGCAAGATGAGCCGTACGGTAAGGATCGCAAAGGCGATGCTTCACGAATGGGAAGAGCCTTGTATCAGCGGCAGTCGCGGCAGCGGGGCGGTGTTTTTCAGCGGATGCCATCTCGGCTGTATCTACTGCCAGAATCATGATATCGCAGACGGTCATGGCAAAGACGTGACGGTAGAACGATTGCGTGAGATATACGGCGAGCTCATTGCAAAAGGCGCGCATAATATCAATCTCGTTACCGCGTCGCACTACCTTGACAGCGTGATAGAGAGCATTGACGAGCCGCTCTCCGTGCCTGTCGTCTACAACTGCGGTGGCTACGAGCGTGTAGAGTCGCTTCGCTGTCTTGCGGGGAAAGTGCAGATATACCTTCCCGATATGAAGTACATGGACGCGTCTCTTGCACGCGCGTATTCGCATGCCGAAGATTATCCGCAAGTGGCACAGGATGCTATCCGCGAGATGGTGCGGCAAGTCGGCCCGTATGAGATGGACGATGACGGTATCTTACAGCGTGGTGTCGTGATCCGTCACCTGCTCCTTCCTGATGCGGTAGACAATACGAAACGCGTCATCGACTGGGTGGCAAGCGAGTTTCCTCCGCAGACGGTGCTGTTCAGTCTGATGCGACAGTACACGCCCTGCCGAGAACTGCCGTACCCTGCGCTCAATCGTCGTGTGACTGACCAAGAATACCAAGAAGTCGAAGACTATCTGTTCGAATCGGGTATCGAAGACGGATTCGTACAAGAAGAAGGCTCGGCAGACTCTCTCTATATCCCCCGATTCGATTTGGACGGGGTATAACGATACATGCAAGAAAAGAAGGCGACCTTATGAAAGGTCGTTCTTTTTTTGTGTGCTGTTTACATACGGATACGAAAAAGGGGGTATCGGTATGGATATCAGGGTACGGCCGTATGGCAAAGAGGAGGAAAAACGTCTCCTTCGCGTATTGGCTGAAGTCGCACTTGAGCTCGGGAGAGCGGAGGCTATGAGCAGTCGATGCGAGACAGGAGATGGTGAGCGAGCGGGCGGTTCTTGTGCCGATACTGTGCAAGAGGAGGTCTGTGATGGCGAAACGAGTAGCCGCGTATTGCCGTGTATCGACGACCTCACATGAACAGATGGCAAGCCTCGGCGAGCAGGAATCGTTCTTCCGTGACTATGCGCGAGAGCATGGGCTTACGCTCCATCGCATCTACGCGGACGGTGGTGTCAGCGGGACACGACTTCGCGATCGGCGTGCCTTCGGCGAGATGATGGAAGACGCGAAAAAAGGCGAGTTCGACTTGCTCCTCGTCAAAGACATCTCACGCATGGCAAGGAACGTGCTTGATTTTTTGCAGACGGTACGCGAGCTCAAGCACCTCGGCATCGACTGCCGATTTCTTACGGCGAACTGCTCATCGGGCGAAGGAGAACTGTTCCTCACCATCCTTGCCGCCGTCGCGCAGGAAGAATCGGCGAACCTATCGAAGCGTGTAAAATTCACCAAAGACCGTCACGCGAAGATGGGACGTGTGCCGAATCGTGTCTACGGCTACGACCGCGCAGACGGTGATATCTTCTGCCTTGCGATAAACGAACGCGAAGCGGATATCGTACGGCGCATCTACCGCCTCGCAAGCGACGGGTGGGGCAGTCGTCGTATCGCAAGGCTTCTCTGTGCGGAAGGCATCTTAACGAAAAGCGGCCGCCTATTCGGCGAAAGCAGTGTTCGTCAGATCCTCGCAAATCCGCTCTACTGCGGGATACTGAGGACGCACCAAACAGAAGTCGTC
>JAFPBC010000205.1 GCA_017390595.1 Selenomonadales bacterium
ACGCCTGTTTCCTTGTCTACTTCGACGTTCGAGGAACCAGGAACTTGCTTAACACAAACCATAATCTCCATAGAATAACCCCCTCTTGTTTGTTACCATTTTAACCATTTTCATCGTAGATTCGACAGAACAAAGCTTTTGTTTGTTTAGTCGCCTTCTGCTTTATTTTATCATAAAAGAATCATATTGTACAATACCTTCCCTGCTAGTTCTTTTTTTCACGTTTAGTGGGACAATATCGTACATGCATTATTCCGCCATGTCCCACATAAGCGTTCAGCCTTTATTTTACGCGGTCTGCGGGGTTTTTACCGCGTGTTGCGTCCCGCTTTTGTCTGTTTTTGTCCCGCGTAAAAATTTTTAAAAAATTTCAAATTCGCATACGTTCTTTTGTTCGTCTCTTGTTTTTCCCCGTATCGACATGTCTCGAACGGCAGGGCGACGCGGCTTGGAGGCGGTATTTGCGGGCGATAAAAAAGAGCAGCCGCTTTCTTTGGCGACTGCTTTTACGGTCTGTTTTCTTCCGCGTTGATATTTCTTTCCAATGCGAGGAGGGTGCTTTTGATGGCGAGCCCGCCCGCATATCCCGTGAGTTTTCCGCCCGCTCCGACGATGCGGTGGCACGGTACGATGATGTGAAACGGATTTTTGTTTTCTGCCATGCCGACGGCACGCGCACTGCGTTCGTTTCCGACAGCGCGGGCGATGTCGCCGTAGGTGGCTGTCTTGCCGTACGGTACGGCGAGCGTGGCCTGCCATACATCACGTTGAAACGCGGTGCCTTTCATGCAGAGCGGCAGGTCGAAGGTGTATCTTTTCCCCGCGAAGTATTCTTCGAGCTGTTTTTCTGTTTTTTCCAGTACGCGCTCGTCACGCGTATCTCCTCTGTGACAGCTATTCGGCAGGTGATGCGTGCGGACGGCGATGAGCTTACCGTCTTGCGCGGCGAGGTAGATGCTGCCGACGGGCGATGCGATGATCTTTTCCGCGATCATGGTCACCACCACAGAGAGAGGATGCAAAGGATGAGCCAACAGACGGTGACGATGATGAGGGCGCGTTTGTGCATCCAGAGCATATTTTGGTATTCGTTCAATATCTGTACGGCCCAGCGTCCGAGGCTCGTTTGGTATCCGAGGACTTCTCCGTGAAGACCGAGGGACTTGAGTTCGTGCGCGGTACGGCAGACGAGGTAGTCTACGGTGATGATGAGACCGAAGTGATAGGGCTTGACGGCAGGCGGTGCGTCGGCAACGGCGGCGAGACGTGCGCGAAGCGCGGTGCTCATGGTGTCGAGGTATGTGATGTGTTCCGCGTCGATGCCTCGTTCACCGAGATAATCTTGGGCGGCATATGCGGCTTCGGGTGTCGGCAAGATGATACGCGGCACCTTTCCGCGTATGTTTCGGCAGACGGCATGTACGATCTCGAGGCGACGGCGAAGGCGCGTCGTCAAGATGCCGTCGGGCGTGAGCGTGTCAACGATGAGGATATAGTCCCATTTGTTGCGCGAGGGCATGATGTGCGAGAGGAAGGTGTAGATGACGAGTCCGCCGAAGGAGAGCACAAAATAGGCGGATATCATCAGGATAAGGTGCAAACAGGCGTCCCATACGCCGACGAAGAATGGCCCGCCGAGCGTGTAGTGAAAGAACGCGATGAGCACCCAAGCGAAGATGCCCGCTATGACATAGAAGCCGGCGATCTTGCGCGATCTTCTTTTATCGTAGAGTTCTTTGGCGGCAACGAGACATACGAATGAGAATACGATGCTCGCAAGCGAGAATAAGAGGAAGAGATAGCTGAGGAGGTATGTATATGCCCACCCGCTTCCGCTGAGCCATTCGAGACTGCAGGCGGCGGCTCCGCAGGCAAGGAAAAAGAGGCCTATGTTGGCAGGTCGTCTTTTTTCTTGACGAACGGATAGTACGAATAGTGCGATGCTGATGACGGCGATGATAACAAATCCCATGGATGCGCCTCCTTTTGATTCCGAGCACGAATATGTTCGATATCTGTTTTTTATTGTATCACATTTTTTTCCGCAATACAAAAAAGCGACCAAAAAGGTCGCTTTTCATCGTTCGTTTACTTCTTTTCACTCGATTCGAGCAAGTTCTCGCCTTCCATGGCAGAGGTCATCAGTTTGTCTGTGTCGAGACTGCCTTTCATAGTCGCCGTTTTGACGATGTCTTCGGGCACAGAGGAGAATTCCGCTTCGCCGACTTCGATGATGGTGAGTTTCATCGAGTCTACTTTCATAAACGCTTCTGCCAGCGCGCCTACTTTGATTTCTTCGCTGCCTTCGCGTGCGTCCATCGCCGTCGCGAAGATGTGTGTCGCGGCATTCATCTGCGGTGCGAGTTCCGTCTGCATCCCGACGATCTTGTTATCTGCTACCATGACCATCATGGTGACGGCATCGGTATGCTTCCACGTTTCGAGCAGTTCTGCGGTGAAAGCGCGCATCAGTTCCGCTCTTTTCGGATCGACGGTCTGCTCGGCAGTCTGCTCGCTTTCAAGCGGAAGCACGGAGCCTTTTTCATGGTATTTTTTGATGCTGTTATAGAAGGCGCGTCCGTCAAGCGTTACGTGATAGAGCTGTTTGTCGTCATTTTTGTCGAGCAGTTTGACACTGCGGACGAATTCGTCGAACGATAAGAGGAGGTCGGATATCTCTTCTACCTCACCGCTCGGTAAGGTTTCTTCGTAGCATACCCATTGGTCTTTGACGCCGTCATCTCCCTTGGTCGTCTCTTCGGTATAGATGCGGAGCTTGTCGCCGTCTTGCACAGCGTACGATGTTGCGGTCTCTGTGCTTCCAAACATCGTCACAGAGTCTTCACTGCGAATGAAAAACGGGTCGCGTTTGACATCTACGATACTGCGATTCTGCACGGTTCCGAAGAGGGCCATCTTCGTATCGACCACGATCTGATAGCGCGCGTTGCCGAAGAGCTGGCTGTCCCATACTTTTTTGAGGTCGCTTTTGGGCGAGGCAAGCACAGTCGCGCTGATGAGCATAAGGCAAAGGACAAGTAGTCCGATGAGGTTTATCTTTCGTTTCATAACAGATGCACTTCTTTCGTTTTCGTTTTTCTTATCATACCACTTCTCCCCTTTGCCTGTCGATACAAAAAACAGCCTGCCCATGGTCGGGCAGGCTGTTTGGCTTTTCGTATGACGTATTAGAACGTAGCTGCGATGGAGCCTTTGTATTTTTCTTCGATGAATTTTTTGACTTCCGGGCTGGTGAGTGCTTTGACGAGTTTTTGGATCTCAGCACGTTTTTCGTCGCCCGTACGTACTACGAGGATGTTCGCATACGGGGATTCTTTGTCTTCCATTACGATAGCATCGCGCATCGGGATGAGGTCTGCTTCCATAGCGAAGTTGGTGTTGATGACTGCGATCGCTACGTCATCGAGTACACGCGGGAGCTGCGGAGCTTCGAGCTCGGTGATCTTGATGTTTCTCGGGTTGGACGTGATGTCAGCAACGGATGCTGTGATCGTCACACCGTCTTTGAGCGTGATAACGCCATGTTTCGCAAGAAGAAGGAGCGCACGGCCGCCGTTTGTCGGGTCGTTCGGGATCGCTACTTCAGCGCCTGCGGGAAGTTCGCCGAGGGATTTTACTTTTTTGGAGTATACGCCCATCGGTTCGATGTGGATCGGTGCTACGCTCGTAAGTTTGAGGTTACGTTCGGAGCAGAATTTGTCGAGGTACGGTTTGTGCTGGAAGAAGTTCGCGTCGAGCTGTTTGTCAGCTACTGCCGTATTCGGGATAACGTAGTCTGTCATTTCTACGATCTCTACTACGACGCCTTCTTTTTCAAGCATCGGTTTTACAACATTGAGGATCTCAGCGTGCGGTACCGGTGTCGCGCCGACTTTGATCGTCGCTTTACCGTCTGCCGGTGCTGCTGCTTTGTCCGCGCCACAGCCTGCGAATGCGAGCATTGCAGTAAGGCAGAGCGCGAGTACGAGCATCAATTTTTTCATGAGGTTCTCCCACCTTTTCTTTTTTGATTAGAGGTTACGTTTATTCAGACGGCGCGAGGCATAGTCCCCGACCGATTGAACCACTTGTACCATGATGATGAGGATAACGACGGTGATGATCATGACGTCTGCCTGGAATCTCTGATAACCGTAGCGGATCGCAAGGTCACCGAGACCGCCGCCGCCGACTGCGCCTGCCATTGCCGAGCAGCCGATGAGGTTGATGATCGTGATGGTGATACCCGAGATGATGGAAGGCATCGCTTCGGGGATCATGACTTTGGTGATGATCTGCCACGGGGTCGCGCCCATGGACTGTGCCGCTTCGATAACGCCGCCGTCAACTTCTTTGAGGCTCGTTTCGACGAGACGCGCGATGAACGGTGCGGCCGCGATACAGAGCGGTACCATTGCCGCGGCTGTACCGATGGAGGTACCGACGATCATACGCGTGAGCGGGATGATGGCTACCATCAAGATGATGAACGGGGTGGAACGTGTTGCGTTGACGATCCAGCCGAGAACACGGTTGATACCGAGGTTCTGAAGGATACCGCCGCGGTCGGTGCATACTAAGATGACGCCGAGCGGGATACCTGCCGCCGTTGCGATAACAGTCGAAAGTGCGACCATGTAGATCGTTTCCCAGAGGGATTTAAGGAGAAGCGCATTCATCTCAGGCGATAACATAGCCGATCACCTCCACGCCGAGTTTTTGTTGATGCAGGTAGTCGAGGCTTGCCTGGATATCCGCATCGTCGCCCGACAGCTCGATGATGAGCGTGCCGTATGCTGTGTTTTGTATCTGGTCGATGTTTCCGTAAATGATGTTGACGTCTACGCCTTTGTCGCGAATAAGACGGCTCATGACAGGTTCGTCCGCGCTGTCTCCGACAAAGGAGAGGCGAAGTACGAGGTTGCTGCCTTCAACAGGTGTGTCGGACAGTTCGACATCCGCAAGGAACGGCGGAAGTTCGTGGCTGATGACCGTGCTGATGAATTCGCGTGTGATCTGCTGTTTCGGATGCATGAATACTTCTGCGACAGGGCCTTCTTCGACGATGTTGCCGCCGCCGATAACGGCTACTCTGTGACAGATCTCTTTGATTACGTGCATCTCATGTGTGATGAGTACGATGGTGAGTTTGAGCTTCTCGTTGATGTCCTTCAAGAGATTGAGGATCGATTTGGTCGTCTGCGGGTCGAGTGCGCTCGTTGCTTCGTCGCAAAGAAGCACTTTCGGGTCGCTGGCAAGCGCGCGCGCGATACCGACACGCTGTTTCTGACCGCCCGAGAGCTGGGACGGGTACTGATTGCGTTTGTCCGCAAGACCTACGAGCTCAAGGAGCGGAAGGACTTTGGCTTCGATCTCGGCTTTTTTCTTGCCGACGAGTTCAAGCGGGAATGCGACATTGTCGAATACGGTACGCG
>JAFPBC010000028.1 GCA_017390595.1 Selenomonadales bacterium
AGAGACGCTCCTTCGCAAGCAAAAATACCCGACAGGCACACAGCCCATCGGGTATCGCTTTTTATTCGGGAAGCTCTACTCGCCCTTCCTTCACCGCCCGCACGAACGCTAAGAGAATATTGGCAGTCAGTCCCCATATGACACGGCCACCGTACTCGTACCAACGCACGCGGTAGGCTCGTTTCGTCCGATACGTTTCGCTCGCGAACGGTATCTTATCGAGCGGGAATCCCTTCCCCGCCCGCGTCGCCAGTTCCATCTCGCACTCATTCGGCTCGTTTTCCAAAAAGAAGCGCACAGGCACGGTGAACACTTCTGCCACCTCGCCTTCCGAAAGGTGCATCTTTTCCCAGTCCGCTACGGTCACGACGAACGGATAGATACGCGCACGGCTCGGCGTGATGACATAATCGAGCGCACCGACGAGCGTCATCTTATCTTTTCTCCACCCGATCTCCTCCGCGCCTTCGCGAAGCGCGGCGCCGAGTGCATCTTCCCCGCACTCGACCTTTCCGCCGGGGAAGCATATCTCATTCGGTTGACGGCGAAGCGTAGACGCGCGCACCTCAAACAGAAGCGACATCCCATCTTCCGTCCTCACGAGCGGCAAGATGACCGCCGCCGTAAAATAATCTTCTGCCAGTGCCAATCCCACGCCTCTGTCTTCTGCCACGACCGCCAACTCCTTCATCATCTATCCTCTACTACTTCGCCATCGCCAGCGCCCATACCTGCCGCGACCGCCATCACCCGCCGACACTCCCGCATCCTATGACATCCGCACCCGCCGACACACCGACCGCGGCTTTTCTTATAACAGACAGCCTATCCAGCGGTGTGCGAATTCATACGCGATAAGAAGCCCCACCGCCACACCGAACCCGAACAAAAAGAGATACTTGCTCAAGAAAAAGAACAGCACCAACACGCACACACCTGCCGCCGCCCACGAGACCGCCGCCTCGCCCAAACCGTCACGAACCACCATCATTCCCCCTTTTTATCCAGACTATGCGAAGGAAAAATATTTGTGAGCCCAAATTAGAGGAAACAGTCAGACAATAGCGAATATATATTGTTATGATAACAAGGAGGAAGCAAGTATGAATCCCATTTCCTATAACGAATACGCACGTGAGACGCTCACGAGCCTCTCGCAGGGCGCGTTTCTCACGACAAAAAAAGATGACCAAGTCAACACCATGACTATCGGCTGGGGCGCTGTCTCCTACATGTGGGGCAAACCTGTCTTCACCGTCATGGTACGCGAGTCCCGTTATACAAAACACATGATCGACGCGGCAGGCGAATTCACCGTCAGCCTTCCCGAAGGCGCACTCGCCGATGCCGTAAAACTCTGCGGAGCAAAAAGCGGCCGCGACATGGATAAGATCGCCGAAGCAGGTCTCACCCTTCTTCCGCCCGCGAAGCTCTCCACACCGTTCATCGGAGGTTGCTCGCTCCACTTCGAATGCAAGACCCTCTACAAACAAGAAATGGACCTCGCTCTCCTCGACGAAGCGACCCGCGACCGCTGGTACGCAAACGGAGACGTACACACCATCTACTACGGAGAAATCATCGGCGCATATCGCGCATAACATAAACTTGACTGACAATCAGAAAAAGGACGTGTTCATATGGATAATCTCGCAGAAAAAGTCGTCGGTTTCGTCGGCACAGGCGTCATGGGACGCTCGATGGCGGCAAACCTTATGAAAGCAGGCATCACCGTATGCGTCTACAACCGCACGCGCGAAAAAGCCGAAGACCTCATCGCAGACGGCGCGATCTGGAAAGACACTCCCGGTGAAGTAGCCAAAGCATCCGATATCGTCATCACGATGGTCGGCTACCCGAAAGACGTAGAAGAAGTATACTTCAACGCCAACGGCCTTCTTGCCAACGCACAAGAGGGTGCTTACCTCATCGACATGACGACCTCCAGCCCCGCACTCGCGAAAAAGATCTATCAGACGGCCAAAGACCAAGGCATCTTCGCCATGGACGCACCCGTATCGGGCGGCGACATCGGCGCGCGCGAAGGCACGCTTTCCATCATGGTAGGCGCAGACAAAGACGCTTTTGAAGAAATGCGCCCGCTGTTCGAGCTCCTCGGCAAAAACATCCAGCACCAAGGCGGTGCAGGCGCAGGCCAGTACACCAAAATGGCTAACCAGATCGCCATCGCAGGCAATATGATGGGCGTATCCGAAGCCATCGCCTACGCAAAACAAGTCGGCCTCGACCCGACCCACGTACTCGACTCCATCGCAACAGGCGCCGCAGGAAGCTGGTCGCTCTCCAATCTCGCACCGCGCATGATCCGCGGCGACTTCGCACCCGGCTTCTATATCAAACACTTCATCAAAGACATGGGCATCGCCATCGAATCTGCCGAAGAAGCAGGCCTCACCCTCCCCGGCCTTACCCTCGCAAAACAGCTCTACAACCAGCTCGCACGCGAAGGCCTCGAAGACGAAGGCACACAAGCACTCTTCAAACTCGTTTGCCGCGTAAAAGAATAAGATAAGCGAAAAGGCACACCGCTCGGTGTGTCTTTTTTTTTGCTCTCTTCCTCCCCCTCATTTTCCCATCACACACATCATCGCATCTGTGCTATAATCAACGTAAGATATTTTGCTTCGCAAACTATCCCGCTTTCACGCAAATATTTTCTCGCCCAACTACCATCTCCCCATAAGGAGGCATTTTTTTATGATAAAACGACTATTCGCCATATTCCTATGCTTATTCCTATGGCTCGGCGCGACCGATGCCGAAGCAAAACGCATCGTCTACATCCCGCAGGAC
>JAFPBC010000206.1 GCA_017390595.1 Selenomonadales bacterium
ATACTGTCTATCCTTTTATTTCATCAAAAATTTCTCATAATTTTCGAACGATCCTACATACAAAATAGCCTCCCGATGCATCACGCTATCGGAAGGCCTTCTTTTTATTCTTCACCTATCATTTTTACTTCGGGTTCCAGTCGCACACCGTGCGCTTCATAGACACGGCGTTGTACTTCGCGAATGAGTCCGACGACATCTTTTGCCGTTGCTCCGCCCGCATTCACGACGAATCCCGCGTGTTTTTTCGATACTTCAGCACCGCCTACACGCAATCCCTTGAGACCCGTCTGATCGATGAGCGTTCCCGCAAAATAGCCTTCGGGACGCTTGAACGTACTGCCTGCACTCGGCATATCGAGCGGCTGGCGCGATTCTCTGCGTTCGGTAAGATCGTCCAGTTTTTCTTGGATAACGGTCTCTTCACCGTCTGTCAGCGTGATCTCTACTTCACAAATGGCACAACCGTTTTCTTGGAACGTGCTGTGACGATAACCAAAATCAAGCTCCTCGCGCGTAAAGCGACGGACTCGTCCGTTCGGGCAAACAGCTGTTACGGCAGACACCACGCTCTCGATCTCGCCACCGTATGCGCCTGCATTCATAAAGACCGCACCGCCGATACTGCCCGGTATCCCAACGAAGTATTCAAATCCCGCAAGTTTTGCCTTTGCAGCAACAGCGGCAATATCTTTCAGCATACAGCCCGCGCCGACGATGAGCGTATTGCCAACACGCTTGATATCGCTCATCTCTTTTCCAAAATGGAGCACAGCACCGCGGATACCACCGTCACGCACCAAAAGATTCGACCCGTTGCCCAGGCACAAGATCGGCATATCTGCCTCTTTTGCCAACGTGATGACAGATGCCACTTCTTCTACGCTTGACGGCAATAAGAAGTAATCGGCAGGCCCGCCGATCCGAAACGTCGTATGGGAAGCCATTTTCTCTTGTTTCAATATTTGAGACGGCTGTAATATCTTCGACAAGCCTTCTTCAAATTTTATATTCATCTTTTCGGTCATTCCTTTTTCGGCATTGATTCTGCTCAGCGCAGTTTAAAAAACTCAGTCTGACGAAGTGCTTCGTACACAACGACAGCCGCCGCATTCGACAAGTTGAGCGAACGAGCATCTTCGATCATCGGGATACGGATACACGCTTCGGGATAACGCGCGAGCAAAGATTCGGGAAGTCCTGCCGTTTCTTTACCGAACACGAGAAAATCGTCCTGCGTGAACGCAACATCCGTATGATGTTTTTCGGCTTTCGTCGTATTGAAATAAAAATTCTTTCCTTCGTACTTTTCGAGCACCTCTTCGATGCTGTCATGGTGATGGACCGTCAGCAAATGCCAATAATCGAGACCTGCACGTTTCAAATGTTTATCATCGACCGAAAATCCCAACGGGTGTACCAAATGAAGTTCGGTACCGGTCGCCGCACACAAGCGCGCGATGTTACCCGTATTGCCCGGGATCTCGGGTTCTACCAATACAATATGCATATTTATCCTCTTCCATTCTGTATCATTCAATTCCACTGCTTTATTATCAAAAAACAGCACATAGCTATCTTTATTTTCTCTTATTTCCAATCAATTTACAAGTCTTTTTTGTGATAAATCCCATCTTACCAAAATAAAACGAACGACACTATGATAAGCATCGTCCGTTTGTATCCTATTTATTGTTCTCGTCTCGTTTTGGCTTCCGTTTCATTGAGGAGCGCGTCACGGCGCAATTTTGCCGTGCGGAAGAACGAATGTATCGCTTGACGGTCTCCGTCTTCGATAGCATCGATGATAAGACCCATCATCTCTTGATAACTTCTGAGCGTTTTTTGGATCGCCTTGCCGTTCGAGATACAGATATCTGCCCACATATCGGCATCAGACGAAGCAATACGTGTCGTATCTCTAAAGCCACCGCCCGCGAGCTTGAGGTTATGTTCAAGGTCTTCGGGCGAACATCCCAACAGATTGACAAGACCTGCCGCCGCTACGTGCGGCACATGGCTGATAACGGCAACACACGAATCGTGATGCGTCAAGTCAAGCGTCGTCGGGATCGCACCAATGGCACGTACCATCGCTTCGACCAACTGAACAGATGCATCGTTTTTCGCCGTTTCGGGACTGATGATGTAGAACTTGTTGTTGAAAAGATCTACTTTCGCGGCAGCGATACCGCTGAGCTCGATACCTGCCATCGGATGGCCTGCCACGAACGAAATATCTTCGCGGAGGATAGGTGCCATCTCTCGGCAGATAGCCGATTTGGTACTGCCGACATCGGTAAGTACGGCACCTTCTTTGAGATGCGGCATGATCGTCTGTGCCAGCGGTATCATCTGAAGTACAGGCACCGCCAGAATAACAAGATCTGCCTTTTCGACCGCGGCAATATAATCGTCGGTAACAAAGTCTATCGGCGTACATTGTCGCGCATATTCTATCGTCGTCATCTGGCAATCGAATGCCGTTACGGTAATATCATCTTTCAGCGATTCTTTAAGAGCAAGG
>JAFPBC010000207.1 GCA_017390595.1 Selenomonadales bacterium
AGATGCATCAGAAGAGCCAACGGCCCTTCGAACACTTCCAGCTTTAACTGATAGGACATCTCTTACAAGTGCATTGCAGCTTTTACATCTGCCATCGTAGCTTCAGCAACGACACGTGCTTTCTGTGCGCCTGCTTCCAAAATTTCGCGTACCATGCTCGGTTTCGACGCGAAATATTCGCGTCTTGCGTAGATATCGGCAAGCGACTCGTTCATACGGTCTGCCAAACGGTTTTTACATTCTACGCAACCGATGCACGCGCCACGGCATGCACCTTCGATCTCAGCCACATTCTCCGTATTAAAGATCTTGTGGAATTTGAACGCCGTACATACTTCCGGATTACCTGCATCCGTTTTCTTGATGCGCTGCGGATCGGTAACGATCATACGAACACGTTTTTTGAGCTCTTCCGGACCTGCTGCATACGGGATAGCATTGCCGTACGATTTGCTCATCTTACGACCATCGATACCCGGGAGAAGAGCAGCTTTGCTCAATTTTGCCTGCGGTTCCGGGAATACCGGACCATAGAGATTGTTGAAACGACGAACGATCTCACGGCAGAGTTCCAAATGCGGGATCTGGTCTTCACCGACAGGAATGATATCAGCTTTGTAAAGAATGATATCAGCCGTCATCAACTCAGGATAACCAAGGAAACCGTATGTATTGATATCCTTGCCCTGCGTACCGAGCTGCTGCAATTTGTCTTTGTATGTCGGTACACGTTCAAGCCACGAAAGCGGCGTGATCATCGACAAGAGCAAATGAAGCTCAGCATGTTCTTTGACATGAGACTGAACGAAAATCGTATTTTTATCAGGATCAAGACCTGCTGCCAACCAGTCGAGTGCCATATTGTGGATGTTTTCCGGAAGTTGGCTCGTATTTTCATACGCCGAGGTCAACGCATGCAAGTCAACGATCGAGAAGAAACATTCATGGTCATGCTGTAAGCGTACCCAGTTCTCAAGTGCGCCCATATAGTTACCCAAATGAAATCTTCCCGACGGCTGCATACCGCTAAAAATTCTACCTTTAGTCATATTACTTTTCCCCCTAAATCATTAAAAAATCAACTGTACGATCAATTGGATCACAAACGAAATACCATCTGCGATCGGAGACAATATCCCCCAAATAACGCCGAGCCACGATAATGCAAGAATGATAAAAATACCATATCGCTCTATCGACTCATATCGCCAAGCCATCTCATTCGGTAAAAAGCTCGACACCACCTTCGATCCATCAAGAGGCGGGATCGGGAACATATTGAAGACGGCAAAAATGATGTTATAAACATACGTAAGGCTGATCACTTTCGCAAGCCAATGGCTGCCATCTATGACACCCATTTTGATAAGTACCGCAAATAGGATAGCCATCAAGAGCGATAACAGAATATTCGCCACAGGTCCCGCAAGCGATACCAAGCGTGTACCACGCTTCCAGTCCGCGAAATTGTTCGGATTGATAGGAACGGGTTTCGCCCAACCGAACTGGACCAACCATAACATGATAAGTCCAACAGGATCGAGATGCGACAACGGATTAAGCGTCACTCTGCCCAGAACTTTCGGTGTCGGATCGCCGAGTGCTACCGCAACACGTGCATGTGCATATTCATGGATCGTCAATGCCATCAGTAATGCAGGGATACGATACAGCATATCCGGACCAAATCCAAACATAGTATCCACCTTTCTTTTCTTGCTTTTTCATATGATACACCATTTTATTATTTTACAACACTTTGCATAACATTCGCAAGAAGAGAAAAAACTATCTTTAAAAAAGGAGGCCGATTTATGAAAAAATTTTTGGTTTCATTCTTATCTTTTGCTATCATCGTTTCTTTTTTTAGTGCAGGCTGCAGTCTCACAGAGCCGATAAACGACTTCCAACAAGGTCCTGTCGGTATGATAGAAGAAACAAGTCCCGATACAGCGTCATGGACAGCCGATGCACCTACCCAATTATATGATATCGAAGGACTCGCGGGCGGAGTGTTCGAAGGCGTCTTATCACGCAATTGGAATCTGGCAAGCACCAACCTCTCTCAGCTTATAACCGCATGGACAGAAGCAAAATCCTTCCTGCAAGACCCACAAAACAATCTTGAGACAGAAAACATCCTCAATCATCTTATCACAGCAGTACAGTCACACAATGCCGACGTATCGCAACAAGACCTTAATAACTTCATGTACAAAATATCCGATATAAGCAAAAACTATAAGCTCTCTCCGCTCTCTGATATTATCGCTATCAACAATGCAGGTCGTGACCTCAGATATGCCGTCGAAAATAAAAATTGGGCAACAGCTGCAACAAAAATAAAAGAACTTCAAAATACGTGGGGACGCGCAAAATCAAACTTAGAACAGTTCGGCATCTTAGGCGAGATCACACATACCCATAGTAGTATCGAGCAGATGAAAAACTCCGTAGACGCAGAAAACAAAACGACCTTCTTAGAAAAATTCAAGAGCTTCAACGAAAGTATGGCAAAGATTCGCTCAACACTTGCCAACAAATAAAAATAAAGCCTTTTGACAATCGTCAAAAGGCTTTATTTCTTCTACATTAGCGACAAACGAACGTTTTGCAATTCGTCTCGGAAGAACAGTTACACGAATTACTCGAGCTGCTTGCATCTACTGTGACCTCAATCGAAGGAGCCGAGCACATATCACCCTTGCTATGATAACGGCAAGTAGTAACACCACATTTCACATCTTTTGCCATTTGATCACCTCCCGATCATAGTATGACCAAATATCGAAAAGATAATCATGCAGAAAAAGGATATCGACATATTACCTATCACTCTAACTTCCCATTCTCTATCAGCTGTACCAGCTTCTTTTCATCCATCTTATTATAGACTTCACCATTCCATCTGATATTCGGCCCTTTTCCGCAATGCTTCATACATCCGCCGATCTTGTATGCAAATTTACCTTTCTCGCTGATACCGCCCGATTCTACTTTGTATTTTTCCATAATGAAACGCATCAATTTTGCTGAATTATTCTTTGCACAGTTTGGTCCGCCGCATACTTCAAGATAGTTCGGTGCACTATCCAATCGAAGACTCGGATATCGTTTGATGATCGCCATCAAGAACGATTCCTTGACCTCCATTTTATCAGCTATCATTTTTATCATATAGCTTGGAAGCACATCGTCATTTTCTTCTTGCAGTTCACGCAAGAGTGCAATCAACGCATCTTGGCTTTGCGGTGCACCGTCTTTTCGATAATATTCGATCGCTTCATATAAATCCCATTTTTTCATATATTTTTTCCTTTTCTATTCAAATAATTTATATCACATCTATTTTATGACGTTATTATCCTATCATATTATTCTTATAAACACCAATTTTTTATCCAACAGAAAAGAGACAGCTTTCGCTGCCCCTTCTCTGTTTTCACACAATAATTAAGTTGCGATTAGTCTGCTGCTTTTTGTTTCGCTGCAATGATAGCTTCTGCTACTTTGTGCGGAACTTCTTCATAGTGCGAGAATTCCATATCAAAGCTGCCTCTACCTTGCGTCAAGGAGCGAAGTTCTACTGCATAGCGGAACATTTCACCTTGCGGTACCTGAGCTTTTACGACACCTTGTTTGTTGTCCAAGCTGTCCATACCAAGGATACGACCACGTTTACCGTTGATATCACCGATGATATCGCCCATGAACGATTCAGGCATATAAACTTCGAGATTGTAGATTGGTTCGAGGAGGATCGGGCTTGCCTGCATAACGCCTTTTTTGATTGCAAGACCTGCAGCCGTTTTGAACGCCATTTCCGAGGAGTCTACGTTGTGGTACGAACCATCGAAGAGGGTTACTTTAACGTCTACCATCGGATAGCCTGCCAATACGCCACCTTTGAGTGTATCTTTAACACCTTTTTCTACTGCCGGGATATATTGACGCGGTACTGCGCCACCGAAGATGGAGTCAACGAATTCAAAGCCTTCACCTGTCGGAAGCGGTTCGATTTCGAGCCATACATGACCGAACTGACCATGACCACCAGATTGTTTTTTATGTTTACCTTCGACTTTTGCCGATCCGCGAATCGTTTCACGATAAGCAACTTTCGGATTGTCGAGAACGACTTCAAGACCGAATTTGCGGAGCATACGTTCTCTCATGATCTCGAGATGCATTTCGCCCATACCCGTTACAAGGAGCTGACCTGTTTCTTCGCATTTCGTTGCTTTGATCGTCGGGTCTTCGTCCATGATACGAGCAAGTGCTGTACCGATCTTATCTTCGTCACCTTTGTTTTTCGGTGCGATGTACATCGTGAACATCGGTTTCGGATATGTTAAGCGATCATATACGATCGGATGATGTTTGTCACAGATCGTATCGCCACTGTTTGTTTCTTGCAATTTTGCGATAACAACGATATCGCCAGCATGAGCTACTTTCAATACTTCTTGCTGTTTACCGCGAAGCGAAAGGAGGTTACCGATACGTTCGGATTTATCTTTCGATGCATTGTAGATCGTGCTGTCTGCCGCGAGCGAGCCGGAGAGAATACGGAGGAAGCTCAAACGACCAACGAACGGGTCAGCTGTCGTTTTGAATACGATCGCCGAGAACGGATCGTCCACTTTGCGCGATGCCATATCTTCGGTCGTCGGATCGATACCGATATATTCTTTATCAGTCGGGGACGGAATATATTCATGGATCGCATCAAGAAGCTGTGCAACACCGATATTTTTCGTAGCCGAACCACAGAGTACCGGGAAGAGCGTTACTGCTTTTACACCGTCGATAAGACCTTTCATGATCTCTTCGTCTGTCAATTCTTCACCTTCGAGATATTTTGCCAAAAGATCGTCGTTCGATTCTGCGATACCTTCGATCATCATCTGACGAGCGAGTTCAGCATCTTCGACCATATCTTCCGGAATGTCGGTTTCTTCATATTTATTGATATCTTGGTAAACGATCGCTTTCATTTTCAAGAGGTCAACTACGCCACAGAATGCATCTTCTGTACCAATCGGTAACTGAAGCGGAACAGCGTTCGCATTGAATTTACTTTTTACTTGTTCGACAACTAAGTTAAAGTCAACATTTTCACGGTCCATTTTGTTGACAAAAACAAGTCGCGGAAGTTTTGCTTCGTCTGCATAACGCCATACACGTTCTGTTTCAACTTCAACACCTGCTGTTGCGCACAATACGACGAGCGCACTGTCTACTGCACGAACTGCACCTTTTACTTCTGCCAAGAAATCTACGAAACCGGGCGTATCGATAAAGTTGATTTTCGTATCCAACCATTCGCACGGTGCCATCGTAGAGCCGATCGTAATTTTACGACGAATTTCTTCCGGTTCATAGTCCGTCGTTGCACTACCTTCTACGACTTTACCGAGACGTGTAACCATACCTGCACTATACAGC
>JAFPBC010000208.1 GCA_017390595.1 Selenomonadales bacterium
CCTTTCAATCTTACATATCATTACAGCTTTTATAACTAATTCGATAAGTTATTTTGTTTTCCTGCACTTTTAAGCACATAACGCCCGAACGATCCGATCTGCTCCTTTCCATAACGATACACAGAGCATGAACGCTCAACAACTTTCCTTCTTTAAGAAAAGGCATATTTATCGAATTCGATAAATATGCCTTTTCCCTGCTATTCTTTTTTCGGGAACAATCGCAAGCTCCGTCGCCCCTTCTTTTCACTCGGCACAGCGACCTTTACCAAAACGACATCTTCCCCGACGCACGCTATCATCTCCCATGGGATACGCCACTCTTCAGCCTTCTCAAAAAAAGCGATACGACCGTTCGCCTGTGGTAATATGATCGCCGTTATCCGCTGCTCGTCACAGTCAACTTCCGCATCGACGATCCGCCCGAGACGTCTGCCGTCCGTGATAGAAACGACTTCCTTTTCCTTGAGCTTCGAAAACAAAATGACCGACCCCATATCCTCGTATGTTCTTGACTTCATCGAATCGCCCCCCCGCTAATCTATATCCGATCGGCGCAGGATCTATTCCGATCTTTTTACCAAGTCGTCTTCGTCTATCAATATCACATCGCGTCCCATCGTGCGTACCATATCGTACGATACCGTACGCTTCTCTTCCGATTCGAGCAGTCCGAACCACGGTCTGCGCACCCCTATCACGAGCGTCGTTACTTGCCCCGTTTCTTCATCGAACACGATATCCGTCACCCGCCCGATGCGTTTACCGTCCGCTACCCCGATGACATCTTTTCGGCGCAATTCTCTTATCGTGATCATCGCCGTCCTCCTCCGCTTTTTCTCCAGTATATGAGGACGGCATCTTCCTTGCTATCGCCCGAGCAGCTCTGCCACCTTGCTGCGGTAGACGATGCGTTTTTCTTCCTGCTTATCGTTCGGCTCATCCGTACTTACCGCAACGGCAGCATCTACCATACAGAGCGGTGGAAAAAGAACACACCACCAGTTCTGCCCCTTGCCTTCTCCGATCATGATCCTGACGGCTTCATATTCGCCCGCAGGTACGACCAAGTCGCCGTACATCCTCAGCGGAAACGCAAATCTCCCCACCTCCACTTTGACCGTATCATCTTCGCCCGCTTCCCTAAGCACATTTTGTGCCGCCGCTACGATCTCATCTTCACGTATCAGCGTGAGCCGTTTTGCCTCTTCGGCATCATCTGCCGTCTCCATGTCATTGGCAAGCGTCCGTATCACCGCATCTCTTACGCGCAGTTTGACTGCCTGTTCGCGCACACTGTCGCCGTTTGCGATAACGTGCAGGCGAAGCAGTTCGCCCGACCCGACCGACGGCACGCTCGTATTCCCGAACGCATGGTAAAACAGCCACCCCCACCCGATACACGCCATCGTGATGATGATACCGAGCACTATTTTTCTCTCCATCGTCAGCCCACCTCACACATACTTCTTCATATGCGAAATGGCGGCTTTCTCCAGACGAGAGACCTGTGCCTGCGAGATGCCGATCTCTTCCGCGACTTCCATCTGCGTCTTGCCTTCAAAAAAACGCAAGTTCAAAATATGTTGTTCGCGCGCACTGAGATGCTTCATCGCTTCGCGGAGCATGACACTTTCGAGCCAGTTCTTGTCGAGGTTCTTATCATCGCTTATCTGATCCATCACAAAGATAGGATCACCACCGTCATGATAGATAGGCTCAAACAGCGAGATAGGCTCTTGTATCGCATCGAGCGCGAAGACGATATCCTGCCTGCACATATCAAGCTCCTCGGCGATCTCTTTGATAGACGGCTCGCGCGAATACTTATTCGCAAGCATATCACGTGCCTGCAAGGCCTTATACGCCGCATCGCGCATCGAGCGACTGACGCGGATCGGATTATTATCACGAAGATAACGACGGATCTCACCGATGATCATCGGTACCGCATACGTAGAGAACTTAACATTCTGCGACAAGTCGAAGTTATCGATAGACTTCATCAGACCGATACAGCCGACTTGGAACAAGTCATCCACGTACTCTCCGCGATTGTGAAACCGTTGTATCACGCTCAGTACAAGCCGAAGATTCCCGTGTATCAGGATCTCCCGCGCCTCTGTACGACCGCTCTGCAATTCCTCGAACAAAGTCCGCATATACGAAGCCGACAATATCGGCAAACGCGATGTATTCACACCGCAGATCTCTACTTTATTGATCATGGCAATAACCCCCTGTAATCTTCCTACAAAAAGATTATTGCCGTCGTTTTCCCGTTTTATACCATTACTTCAAAAAGAAGGCAGGTCACATCTGACCTGCCGTTTTCTTTCGCTATCTTATTCTGCCCGCATAAACTCCTTACGCAATCGGCGTATGATACGTTTTTCCAATCTCGATATGTACGACTGCGAAATGCCGATCTGTTCCGCGACATCCTTCTGTGTCCGCTCCTCGCCGTCTTTGCCCAGTCCGAATCGCATCCGCATGATGAGTTGGTCGCGCGCGGAGAGCTTTCGCATCGCTTCACGCAAAAATTTCTTATCGGCTTCTTCTTCGACTGTCCGCGCGATGAGATCGTTCTCCGTCCCGAGCACATCGGATAAAAGAAGCTCATTGCCATCCCAATCGATATTGAGCGGTTCGTCGAGCGATACCTCACTTCGCAGTTTATGATTTTTGCGTAAGTACATCAATATCTCGTTCTCGATACAACGCGACGCATACGTTGCCAATTTTATCTTTTTGAGCGGGTCGAACGTATTGACCGCTTTGATAAGCCCGATCGTACCGATACTGACCAAGTCTTCGATACCGATACCCGTGTTCTCGAACTTACGCGCGATATAGACGACGAGCCGTAAGTTACGTTCGATGAAGATGCTGCGCACACTGTCATCGCCCGCCTGCAGCCGAAGCAAAAGATCGTCCTCCTCTTCGCGTTTAAGCGGCGGCGGCAACACTTCTGCACTACCGACATAGTACACACCGTCACCTTTTATGATACCGAGCCGCGTCAGCCACCGTTTAACAGCGATGCTGAGCTTCGTTTTCCATTTTTCTAGGATACCCAAGTTCGTTCCCCCTTCACAGTGTTCTCTTCTGCAAGCAGACAACTCGGCACGATAGCCGTATATCCGCCGTCCGCCGATAACTTTCTTTCCGTCACGGCAACGATACAATCATTCGTGCGATACCATGTACCGCCAGCCTCCATCAACACCTCATCGACACGGATACCGACAAGCATATGCCCTGTCCCCGCTATCGTATGATAGGGCGATAACGACAGCCGTTTCTGCAAGAGTTCGTCTCCGCACAACGCGATATCACGTACCCACTCACATTCCTTCCGCGCGTCGAAATAGCGAGATGCATCCCCCAAGAGAGACGGGATGGCACCTTTCTCGACAACGATGACAG
>JAFPBC010000209.1 GCA_017390595.1 Selenomonadales bacterium
CCCACCGTTATCGGTTGGTGGTTTTTTTATATGTCTAAACATACTATATATTGCTGTTGATTACCACTATAAAACGTATTATAATAAAATATATAGTATTGGGACGGTGATGAAGATGAGAGAGACGATCATAAAAGAACTGCACAAGATAGAAGAAACGGAAAATGTCCGCATCATTATGGCGATCGAATCGGGGAGCAGGGCATGGGGCTTTGAGTCGATCGACAGCGATTATGATGTGCGTTTTATCTATGTACGAAACGAGGATGATTATCTGCGCTTGGAAGGTGTCCGCGATGTTATCGAGTGGAAACTGGATGAGGTGCTTGATATCAACGGTTGGGATCTGCAGAAGGCATTACGACTATTGTACAAGTCGAATGCTACGGTGTCGGAATGGTGTGCGTCTCCTATCGTTTATTTGGCACGTGAAGGATACGAGGAGTTGAAACTTATCCTGACGCAGTATTTCTCACCGAAAAAAGCGATGTTTCATAATCTCAGTTCGGCATCGGGTAATTATCGCGAGTGGCTGAAAGGCGATGAAGTGAAGCTGAAAAAATATTTTTATGTGCTTCGTCCGATTTTGGCATCGCTTTGGATAACTAAACATAAGACAGCACCGCCGATGCTATTTGAGGAGCTGATGTATGCGGAACTTGAGAAATCGCTGTTGCCGACGGTAGAGGAGCTTCTTGTAATGAAGAAGTCGATGGGAGAGATGGGAACGGCACCCAAAATACAAGTTTTGAATGAGTATATCGAAAAGATGATACCGCTACTGCGTGAGCAGGCAGAGCAGATGGATGATGACAGAGTGAGTTGGCGACCTCTCAACGAATTTTTCCTTGAAATGGTGCGAAAATAAAAAAGAAGGCAGACAAAGTCGTCTGCCTTCTTTTTATTTTGTAAGCAAGTCGATGGCCGTCTCTATATCGGCGGTAAGCGGTGCTTTTACCGTGATACGCTCATTCGTTTTCGGATGGATGAATGATGTTTCCACTGCATGAAGTGCTTGCCGTTTGATAAGTGCGGAGCGTTTGCCGTACATGTTGTCGCCGAGGATAGGAAGGTCGATCGCAGACAGATGAAGTCGTATCTGGTGTGTGCGTCCCGTTTCGAGGTTGAGTTCCACAAGTGCGGCATTGTCATACGTGGCGACTGTTCGATAGTGCGTGACAGCAGGGTCTCCGTCAGCGCGGACTGCGCGTCTGTTGGCAAGCGTGGGATGTGCGCCGATGGGAAATGTTATCGTGCCTTCCGGTTCGGTCAGGATGCCCGAGACAAGTGCGCGGTAGGTGCGAGTGAGCGTATGCGTGTCGCGCTGTTTTTCCAATTCGCGTTGTACGTCGGCTGATTTGGCGAAGAGGACACAGCCCGAGGTATCGCGGTCTAGGCGATGGATAGGATGGAAAGAGACGGGTTTGCCGTTCTGTTTCAAGTAGTAGGCAAGTGCGTTCGATAATGTACCGCTCGTAGTTCGTCCTGCGGGATGGACGAGCTGGCGGGGCGGTTTGTTGAGTGCGATGAGATAGTCATCTTCGTAGAGCACTTCGATCGGCAGGTCTTCTGCTTGGATGCTACTCTCTTGCGGTATGATTTGTTTGATCTTTACGATATCGCCTGCGCGAAGAGTCGCTTTAAGGAAGGCAGGACGTCCATTGAGGAGGATTCCTTTTGAGCGGGTCAGTTTTTGCACTTGGCGGGCGGATACATGATGTATTTTTAAAAAGTCGCGTACCGAGAGCGAGGCTTCTTGTTCGGTCACGGTATAGATGGAAAAGGCCATGGTATTCACCTTTCTGTTTACATAATAAAAATAGCGTAGCACGGAATGAAAAGAAAAGCAAGATTGTATGTGCGGCTGCATATAGATGTGAAAAAGGAGGTACAAGATATGAGAGAAAAGACGAGCTTGAAACGTAGGGTGAAGGTCGGCATATTGGCACTGATGGGTATCGGCTTTCTTATGTTATCGCCGCAGTTGACGATGGGAGCAGAGGGCATAGCATTTGCTGTTATTTGGACTATGATGGCGATGCTTGGGGCGGTGTCGCTCTACCATGAGTGGAAGGGGGCAAGACGGTCAGCAAGAGCGAAGGCTGTCTATGCGTTTAAAAAGAAACTGCGTACCCCCAAAGAGGCACGCAGTCGGATATCTGTTCGCCTAAAGGCTTAGCGCGGAAGCTGTGCAAGGACAACGTCGAGCGCATCTAAGAGATCGTTGATATTTTGTTCGGTGATAACGAGCGGCGGCTGGAATGCGAGTACGTTGCGCGCAACACCGTTTTTGCCGACGATGAAGCCGCGGTTTTTCATTTCTTCCAAAATGATGTCCGTTTCGGTCGAAGCAGGCGAGTTGTCAGCGTGGACGAGCTCGGCACCGACCATGAGGCCCATACCGCGAATATCGCCGATGATCGGGTATTTTTTCTGGAGATCGGCAAGACCTGCTTTGAGCTGTGCGCCGCGAGCGAGTGCGTTGTCGGCGAGCTTGTTGTCGATGAGGTAGTCGAGCGTTGCAAGAGCCGCTGTCGACGATACCGGGTTACCGCCGAGCGTCGATGCGCCCGGTTTGGTGTAGGTGTTGGCAACTTTTTCGGTCGCGATGAATGCACTGATCGGCGTGCCGTTACCGAGAGCTTTTGCCATCGTCATGATGTCGGGCGAGATGCCGTAGTTTTCGATAGCGAACATTTTACCTGTACGGCAGAAGCCTGTCTGTACTTCGTCGATGATGAGAAGGATGCCGTAACGGTCGAGGATCTCTTTTACACGTTTGAAGTAGCCCGGAGGCGGTGTTACGATACCTGCGTTGCCTTGGATCGGTTCTGCGATCATAGCGGCTACACGACCGGACGTGTTCGTTTTGATGATATCTTCGATGGCATTGGCACACGCGTAATCACATTCGGGGAAGCGTTTGCCGAGCGGGCAGCGGTAGCAGTATGCGTTCGGTGCGAAGTTGATACCACCGACAGGGTTCGGGTCGGTACGCCACATGGAGATGCCTGTCATGCTCATCGTCAATTTCGTACGGCCGTGGAGACCGTTGCGAAGGCTGATGAATTCGCTGTTGTTCGTTGCGACTGTTGCGAGAAGTGCCGCGCCCTCATTGGCTTCGGTACCTGTCGAGCAGAAGAACGTTTTCTTGAGGTCGCCCGGTGTTACTTCGGCAAGGCGCTCAGCCAAGCGGACGAACGGGTCTGTCAAGTAGATGTTGCATACGTGCTGGAGCGTTTTGACTTGCTCGCAGATGCGGTCGGTGATAGCAGGGTTGCAGTGACCGCAGTTGATAACGGATACGCCTGCGAAGCAGTCGAGATACTCCTTGCCTGTGCTGTCGTAGAGATACTGCATATCACCGCGGACAAGCTGCATCGGTTCTTGATAGAAGTGGCCGAGGCAAGGCATGATGTATTCTTTTTTCTTTTCTAAGATCGTTTGTGGGCCGAGGTAAGTCATGTTATCCTCCTCCTTATGATAGACGATTAGCGAGATACACGGAAACGAAGTGCGCCGATACCGAGCGGGCGCGGTGCGTTTTCTTTGAGCGATGCGAGACGGTCTACGTTTGCTTCTTCCTGCGGAGCAGCATAGAGGCTGTCGAGTTCTGCGCGATACGTCTGAAGCAAGAATGCGAGATGTTCGTCATCGTAGATGTGACCTTCGATGCGGTAGACGGCCGCGCCTGTCAATTTCGGCAGGTACGGGAAGAGGCAATAGTCGTTGGCGAGCAAGATGTGGCTCTTACCGTGCTGGTCGAAGCGGATGCTGTGTTTTTGACCTGCCGTATCGAGAAGCGCGTATTGGTGCTCGTAGATCGGTGTCTGGTCTTCGTTGTCGAGACCGAGGACTGCCGACGGAATGGAGTGTTCCGATACCATTGCTTCGATCGGGCCGTGAACGATAAGTTCGATCGGCGACTGGCTCGTCTGAAGAAGGTCGACGATCTGTTCGTGCGATGCTTCTACCGACATCGTCGATTGAACGATGCCGTTGTCGGACTGCCATTTCGTGCTGTAATGGTTGAACGTATTGAACGAGAAGTCTGCGTAAAGCGGAAGTCCCGTGATCTCTTTTGCCATTTTCATTGCGCCTGTGTTGCTGACCATGATGCCGTCGGGTGCGATCTCTTTGAGCGCCGTGAAGTGCTGTTCGAGTTCGCCGAGGATCGGGTTCGGCGTGATGCGCTGCGTCATAACGACGACTTTTACGTTGTACGGCTCAGCGATACGCATTGCTTCGCGGATGTCTGCGAGCGACCACGGTTTGTTCGGGCGGAAAGCGTCACCGCCGATATAGATGATGTCTGCGCCGTTTTTGCAAGCGACTTCTACTGCGCTGAGCGATGCTACGCGAACGGAGAGCTGCGGGCGGGCTTTGAACGCAGGAGATTCGTCTTTGCCGAGTTTCGCTTTGACATCGAGCGTTGCTTCTTTAACAGCCTGGCTGAAGAAACGCGGTTCACGGCTTCCGTCGTAACCGATGAGTTTCGCGCCGAGCGTGTTGGAGAGTGCATAGCACGTGGAGAAGTCGCGCGAGCGGTTTTCATAAAGTTCTTTCCAGTCGTTTTCATCGATCGTGTAAGATGTCGGGTCAGCTAAGTAGCGGTCGACGGCACGACGATAGATGGATACGATGCGTTTTACGAAGTCTGCCGTACGCATACGACCTTCGATCTTGAACGAGTGAACGCCTGCCTGGATGAGTTCGGGCAAGTGGCGATACATACACATATCTTTGAGCGCGAGTTTGTACGGGCCCGTCTGCTCGGAATCGGGGATGACTTCGCCCGTTTCTTCGTCGATGAGCTGATACGGCCAGCGGCACGGTTTGAGGCAGCGACCGCGGTTCGAGCTTTGGCCGAATACAACGCCCGAGTGAACGCACTGACCGCTCTGCGATACGCACATATCACCATGGATGAAGAATTCGATCTCGATGCCTGTCTGTTCGCGCATGAGGCGGATCTGGTCGAGCGTAAGGTCACGGCTGGCAACGATACGCGTGATACCGTATTCTTGGTATTTGCGTACCGATTCGCTGTTGTGCGTGTTACGCATGATAGAGGTATGGAGCGGAACGGTGAAACCGATCTCTTTGGCAAGCTCCATGATAGCGAGGTCCTGTACGATGAGCGCGTCCGGCTGGATGCGTTCGAGGAGCATGAGATAATCGCGCATCGCGTCGATCTCACGACTGCTGATGAGGTTGTTGACCGTTACGTACAATTTGACACCGTGCTCGTGAGCATATTTGATCGCTTTTTCAAGCTGTTCGTCGTCAAAGTTCGTATCGGCACGATGCATACGCATGTTGAAGCGTTTACCGCCGAGATAGACGGCATCTGCGCCTGCCTCGATGACTGTTTCGAGGACTTCCCAGCTACCTGCGGGAGCTAAGATTTCTACGGATTGTCTATTCAAAAGCATGGATTCATCTCCTAAACTATTAGTTATAAATTTCTTTCGCACGCTCTACGAGAGAGGACGGAAGTTCGATATCGAGGTTGTCTGCCGTATATTGGTTGAGAAGAACATCGGGCGTTTTGACCGAGCCGACAGGGATCGTGCCTGCGTCTTTGCCGCTGAGGATCTCGATGGCTTTCAGGCCGCATTCGTAGCCGAGTGCTTCGTGGTTGGCAGCAAGGCCGCCGATAGCACCGCCGACGATATTCGGTGCGTGCGATGCGATGATCGGAAGGTCGAGATCGTCCGTGTAGTAGACGATGCTTGCGAAGTTGTCTTCGAGAAGTTTGCCGATCGGCATGAAGATGGCATCCATCTCATCTGTAAGAAGTTCGGAAAGCTCGGAGATATCTGTCTCCGATGCGATCGGAAGTTCGATAAGCGTGAAGTGACCTTCTGCCGCTTTTTTGAAGTTGGCTACTTCGATCTTTGCGTTTTCATCGTTCGGGTCGAACGGCATACCGAGTGTTTTCGCTTCGGGAAGAAGTTCTTCGATGAACGCAACTTTATCCGTTGCCGATACCATGCCCGATACGCCCGTTGCGTGGTTGCCCGGACATTCCATCGACTGTGCGAGACCGACGCTTACGGGATCGAATACAGGTGTGTAGACGACAGGGATATGGTCGCTTGCCGCGATGGCAGCTTTGGCTGCGGGCGTGGTGCAAGCGAAGATCAAGTCGACGTTTTCATCGACCAATTTTTGTGCGAAAGCAGGCAATTTCTCCACCGTGCCATCAACGTTGAAGTAGAGATATTCCACTTCTTCTTGGGCAAGGGCTTGTTTGAAACCATGTACGGCGGTATCTAAATTTTGTGTGAGCTGCAAGATTCCGATTTTATACAAAATGAATACACCTCTTTATTTACAAATTAAACTATGTTTTATTCCACAAAAAAGGGTAAAATCCCTCTTTTATATAGTGGTAGAAATGAAATAATAAAAAATAAAATCAAAATTATGAAAACGGTGAGGTAAAAAGGACGATTTTGAAGGATTTTGAGGGCGCATCGTCTAATATTATTTATTTAATTTCTTTAATACGAGAGAGAGGACAGAGATGGTGCCGCAAGTAGGAAATAATCAATTTGTTCATTTACACGTACATACTGAATATAGCCTATTGGATGGTGCGAGCCGTATTGAAGATCTGGTGCTTCATGCCAAAGAATTGGGAATGCCGGCGATCGCGATCACCGACCATGGTTCGATGTATGGGGTCATTGAGTTTTATCAGACTGCCATCAAGCATGGTATCAAACCGATCATCGGTTGCGAAGTATATGTTGCTCCGCGATCGAGATTCGAGAAGAATACTGCCGAAGGCGGGGCGTACTACCACTTGGTTCTGTTGGCTGAGAATAACGAAGGCTATAAGAATCTTATCAAGTTGGTATCGCTCGGTTACAGCGAGGGATTCTATTACAAACCAAGGATCGATATGGAGATCCTCCGTGAGTACAGCGAGGGCATTATTTGCCTTAGCGCGTGTATCGCGGGTGAGCTTCCTTGTCGGATACTCCGCGGAGATATCGAGGGAGCGTATGCTCTGACGGAGGAATTTATTTCGATCTTCGGAACGGATCGGTTTTATCTTGAAGTGCAGAACCATGCGCTCGAAGAAGAACGGTTGGTCAATGAAGAGCTGTATAAGATCGCAGAG
>JAFPBC010000210.1 GCA_017390595.1 Selenomonadales bacterium
CGGACATTTTATGATAAAAATCCGTTCGTTCAGCATCTCGATATGCAGATCGATCGTATCGCAGACGGTAAAACGCGCCTTGTGATGATGGTAGACAGCGAAAAACATACCAACTTCTATGGCGTGGCTCATGGCGGTGCGCTGGCATCGCTTGCCGATACGGCGATGGGCTGTGCGTGTCTGTCGGTCGGTAAGAAAGTCGTCACCATCGAGATGAATTTCAACTGTATCAAACCTGCCCTTGCAGGCAAGAATATCGTGGCAGAAGCGACTATTCTCCATAACGGCAACAAGACCATCATTGCCGAAGCCGAATTGCGCGGAGAAGATGGCACGCTTATCGTCAAGGCACGCGGATCATTTTTCGTAATTGGGCAGTTAAGAGACTGATTATTGGATAAAAAAGAGAGCATATACAAAAATTGTCTTGCAATTATGCGAAACAAAACGTATAATCAAAAACAAGAGGCTGAATGCTTAGGTCCGTGGTTGAAAGTCGATGCCAGTCGCAGGCAAAACGATCCACGTAAGAAGCGCAAAGACGCTTTGATCATGGTGCGGCTTAGAAGTTAGTCCTGCCGGGATGTCAATAATTTAACCCGAGAGAAGTAGTAGTGAGGGAGATGAACTCTAATAGCGAACCTTCCAGCAGGCGAGTGTGGGGTCAAAGACCAGGTCGGCTAAGCAAGATGCTTTTTAGATTTCATATGCAAGGGGATATTTTAATGACTTTCGTAGACAAAACGTTAACGTGCAAAGACTGTGGAGCTGAGTTCATTTTCAGCGCAGGCGAACAAGAATTTTATGCGGAAAAAGGTTTCGAAAACGAACCGATTCGTTGCCGCGCTTGCCGTGAAGCAAGAAAACAGAATCGTGAAGGTTCGAACTACCAGCCGCGCGAAATGTACGAAGTAGTTTGTGCAGAATGTGGCGTAACGACGCAGGTTCCGTTCCAGCCGCGCAATGACCGTCCGGTTTACTGCCGCGAATGCTTCAACGCACGCAAAAGATAAATCATTATGCCCGGCCTAGGTCGGGCTTTTGTATTTAAAAAAAGGGGGAAATCAAAAATGAGTAAAAAATTATTGATGCTCTGCTCGGCGCTTTTGATGGTTATTGTTATGGCAGTAGCCGGCTGCGGCGGAGAAGAAAAAGCAAAAAGCGATGCGAAAGTTCTTCGTGTCGGTACGGAAGCTACGTATGCTCCGTTCGAATTCCAGGATGACAAAAGCAAAGAATATATCGGCTTCGATATGGACCTTATCCGCGCTGTCGGTAAACAGATGGGTTATGAAGTACAGATCCAGAACCTTTCTTTCGATGGCTTGATCCCGGCTCTTGAAGCAGGCAACATCGACCTCGCTGCTTCCGGTATGACGATCACGGAAGAACGCGCGAAAAAGATCCTCTTCTCTGAACCGTACTACAAAGCAGGTATCTCTGTTATGGTCAAAGAAGGCAACAACGATATCAAATCGTTCAATGATCTCGCAGGCAAAAGCGTAGCTGTTCAGATCGGTACGGTATCGGCTGAAGCTGCTTCCAAGATCCCGAACGCAAAAGTTCGCGAATTCAACAACTCTTCCGAAGTTTATCTTGAACTCGGTATCGGCGGTGTAGACGCTGCTATCAACGACCTTCCGGTAAGCGCGTACTACTTGCAGCAGAACCCGAATTGCGGCAACAAAATTCTTCCAGAGATCCGTTCGGTCGAATCGTATGGTTTCGCAATGTCCAAAAAAGATGCTGAACTCAAAGCAAAAGTTGACGCAGCACTTGCTGAACTCAAGAAAAACGGCGAATACGAAAAAATTTACATGAAATGGTTCAAACAGAAACCGCAGGCTTAAGATTGAGCTGATGTAAAAATATACGAAGGGCTGTTTCCTTAAAAATAGGGAAACAGCCTTTTTTTATTTCATTTGTAGGTTGATTCGTTGCGTATCGTGCGGTATAATTAAATGTAATGTGCTTATAAAAATGAAGAAATATAGGTGAAGCAAATGAATTTGGATTTTAGTGTAGTATTTAAAGTATTGCCGCTTCTCTTGGAAGGGGCTGCCGTTACGGTAGAGATCACGGCACTCAGCGTAGGCTTCGGTTTTATCATCGGTATGCTCGTTGGGGTAGCGAGACTTGCGAAGATGCGTCCGCTCAAATGGCTCGCGATGATCTATATCGACTTTATTCGCGGAACGCCGCTTCTCGTACAGATCTTCTTGATCTATTTCGCACTTCCGATGATAACGGGAACGCGTATCGACCCATTCTTCGCGGCGATCACTGCATGCAGTATCAATAGTGGTGCGTACATTGCAGAGATCTTCCGTGCAGGTATCCAGTCGATCGACAAAGGTCAGATCGAAGCAGGCCGTTCGCTCGGTCTCAACTGGTTCCAGACGATGCGCTACGTCGTTATGCCGCAGGCATTCAAACGTGTCATCCCGCCGCTCGGCAATGAGTTCATTGCCATGCTCAAAGACTCGTCCTTGGTATCTGTTATCGGGTTCGAAGAGCTTACGCGTCGCGGACAGCTCATCATTGCGAAAACATACAGCTCGTTTGAAATTTGGATGGCTGTTGCTATCTTGTACTTGATCATGACCTTGACGATTTCTCGTTTGGTCGCATACTTAGAGCGGAGGTACAATGTTGATGATCGACATTAAGGAGCTTAAAAAAGACTTTGGTAAAATATCGGTACTGAAAGGTGTCAATCTTTCGATAAACGAAGGCGAAGTAGTCGTTATCATCGGCCCGTCGGGCTCCGGTAAAAGTACGATCCTTCGCTGCATCAACTATCTCGAACAGCCGACAGGCGGCGAGATCATCGTTGACGGCATTTCCTTGAACAGCGAAACGAACGTTGACCTTGTTCGCAAAGAGGTCGGTATGGTATTCCAGAGATTCCACCTCTTCCCGCATATGACGGCACTCGAGAACATCATGCTCGCACCGATGAAAGTGCGTAAACTTTCTCGTGAGCAGGCAGAAGAAGAAGCGCGTCAGCTTCTTGCGAAAGTAGGTCTCTCCGAAAAAGCAGACCAGTATCCCGAAAAATTGTCGGGCGGTCAGCAGCAGCGTGTCGCGATCGCTCGTGCACTTGCTATGAAACCGAAGATCATGCTCTTCGACGAACCGACTTCGGCACTCGACCCCGAGATGGTCAAAGAGGTCTTGAACGTAATGAAAGCACTTGCCAAAGAAGGCATGACGATGGTCGTCGTTACGCATGAAATGGGCTTTGCTCGTGAAGTGGCAACGCGCGTAGCATTCGTTGACGAAGGCAAGATCTTGGAACTCGCAACACCGGAAGAACTGTTCACCAATCCGAAACACGCCCGTACAAAGGAATTTTTATCCAAAATTTCGTAATTCGGTTGACAAATTTCTCCAACTCTGCTATACTAAAGCACGTGGTCACAGCATAGTGTCCAGTTTATATCTAGGAGGAATTTCACAATGATTGGTAAGGTTAAATGGTTCAGCGCAGAAAAAGGCTATGGATTCATTGAAGGAGAAGACGGCGCGGATGTATTCGTACATTTCTCGGCTATCCAGGATCAGGGCTTCAAAACGTTGACTGAAGGTCAAGAAGTTGAATTCGAGATCGTTGAAGGTGCGCGCGGACCGCAGGCGGCTAACGTCGTTAAAAAATAATCTATTATGATATAAGACCCGACTTTTATGAAGTCGGGTTTTGTTTTTAGTTAAGAAGTTAGATTATTCAGAAAAGCGTAAAAAATTTTACAAAAAGCAAAATAGGCAGTAGGAATTTTCATTTTCGTGGCGAAATAATAAAACATAGGTCCTAGGAAAGGGGAAATGTTCTATGGCAAAATTTACAGTAAGAGGGAAAAATATCGAGATTACTCCCGCATTGAAAGATTATGTTGAAAAGCGCGTGGGTAAAGTTGACCGCTTCTTTGAAGTGGGCGAAGTAACAGTTGTTCTTACCGTAGAAAAAGGCCAACATATTGTGGAAGTAACGATTCCTCTCGGCGGCATGATCCTTCGCGGTGAAGAGTCGACTATGGATATGTACACCTCGATCGATTTGGTATCGGAAAAACTCGAACGTCAGATTGAAAAATACAAAGCAAAAATGGAAAAACGTTATCGCGGCAGTATTAAAGAGGTTGCTCTTGCAGAAGTAACGCCGCATACGGAGCCCGATACGGAAGAGTTCGTTATCAAGAAAACGAAACGTTTCGCGATCAAACCGATGGATGTTCAGGAAGCGATCATGCAGATGAACCTCGTCAACCATGATTTCTATGTATTTATGGATGCAGAGACGGAAGAAGTCAATGTCGTATATCGTCGTAAAGACGGCGCATATGGCTTGATCGAACCGGAATATTGATTCCACAGGATGGCAAAAGACCGAATCGAAAGATTCGGTCTTTTTTTGTGGACTATTGATTATTTTTAGTTATAATGAATTTGGTATACATAGCTAAATTGTATAGCATAGAATGCTGAGATATGTTAAAATAAAATTTATACTGAATGTATTTACTTCAGTAATGAAAGCTGTGTTTCGGCTTCATGCTCTAGGTCTGTGGCGATGCTGCGGAGTTCTTGGGGTGTGATGATGTTCTTGGTGATGAGCAGTTCGATAAGGGCTGTGATGGCAAGGGTCGTTTTGTAGTCGGTCTCTTTGAGATCGGCGATCTGGCTGAATACGGCAAGAGAGTTAAGTTGGGTATGGTTCATGGGAAACCTCCTCGATTTTTCTTTCAGTATGGGGATTATGATCCCTTTTTATACCAATGAAATGGGATTTTTTTAAAGGTCATTTAAGTGAGGGCTCGGTAATGCAGGATAAGAAATTTTCCAGACGTAGTTTTTTAAAGATAATGGGTGGCATCGGCGCGGCAGGGCTTAGTCTTGGCGCGGCGGGCTGTGCGAGTAAGCCGTCGGGCGGCGATGGCTGGATGCCGACGCAGTATAACCGTGCGGGCAACTGGCCTGTGCAGGTCAAGGGTCGTGTGCCTGTTGACGAGCATAGTGTGTCTCTTGCGCGTGATGATTCGAAGTGCATTTTGTGCGGACAATGTTTGGAGGTCTGCCAGAAGGTCATGAGTGTTCACGGTTATTATGAGCTTCCGATCAAGGATGAGACGATCTGCATTAACTGTGGTCAATGTACGATGTGGTGTCCGACGGGTTCTCTGTTTGAGAAACGTGATATCGATCGTGTGACGGACGCGCTTGCCGATGAGACGCTCCATGTGGTGGTGCAGACTGCGCCTGCGACGAAGGTCGCGCTTGGGGAGGAGTTCGGCATGGAGCCGGGCAGTCTTGTTGACGGTAAGCAGATATCGGCGCTTCGTGCGCTTGGTTTTGATAGTGTTCTTGATACTTGTTTCATGGCGGATCTTACGATCATGGAAGAGGCGGCAGAGCTTGTAAAACGTGTGAAGTCGGGCGTAAGACCGCCGATGTTCACGTCGTGCTGCCCGGGTTGGGTGAAGTTCTGTGAGTATTATTATCCCGACCTTATTCCGATGCTTTCGTCGTGCAAGTCTCCGATGCAGATGGGCAGCGCGATGATCAAGTCGTATTACGCAGAGAAGAGAGGACTCGATCCGAAAAAGATCTTCAACGTGGCTATCATGCCGTGTACGGCGAAGAAGTTCGAGGCTGTTCGTCCCGAGTTCAGCGAGACGGTAGGCGATATGCCCGATACGGATGCAGTCCTTACGACGCGCGAGCTTGCGCTTCTTCTTAAAATGCGCGGTATTGATTTTGATGCGCTCGATGAG
>JAFPBC010000211.1 GCA_017390595.1 Selenomonadales bacterium
AATACTAAAAAAATAGGGATTGTATATTTACTTCCTATTTAATAACATGGTATACTAAACTATACCTTGAGGATAATAAAAGAAGGGAGGAACCTTATGGAGGCAAAAAACAAATTCAGTGCGATAATCAAGAAGTATTTGTTGTTGACGCTCGGTGCTATCGTATACGCGGCAGGCCTGGAGACGTTCTTCGTACCCAATAACCTCATCGACGGTGGTGTCGTCGGTATCTCGATGATGATCAGCTACTTGACAGATACTCCGCTCAGCGTATTCGTTGTACTTTTGAATATACCGTTCTTATACCTTGGTTATAAGCAGATCGGCAAGACATTCACCGTCTCGACACTGTATGCTATCGTAGTATTGGCATTCGCCATCCAGTATTTCCATACGACACCGAACATCACGTATGACATCTTCTTGGCAACGATATTCGGCGGTATCGTCGTCGGTCTCGGTATCGGTATGATCATTCGTTACGGTGGTTCGGTAGACGGAACGGAGATCGTCGCTATCATCTCCGACCGCAAAACGGAATTGTCGGTCGGTGAAACGGTCATGATCATCAACCTCTTCATCTTGTCGAGTGCAGGTCTCGTATTCGGTTGGGAGCGTGCGATGTACTCGCTCATCGCGTACTTCATCGCGTACAAAGTCATGGACCTCGTCATCTCCGGTCTTGAGGAGTCGAAAGGTGTTATGATCGTATCGGACAGATCGGACGATCTTGCCGAGACTCTTTTGGCACGACTCGGTCGTGGTGTTACGATACTCCACGGCGAAGGCGCGTACACGAACGAGCCGAAACGTATCCTCTACACAGTCGTCACTCGTTTGGAGGTCGCCAAGCTGAAAGCCATCGTCAAAGAAAAAGACCCCAGCGCGTTCTTGTCCATTTACAACATCAACGATGTCGTGGGCGGTCGCGTGAAGAAAAAATCGATACACTAACAAGAAGGCAGGCCGATATGGCTTGCCTTTTTTATATGTTTTCACTTGCGTTTTAAACAGTCGCGCGGTATAATGTAGCCAAAATCACATAGTTTGGCAGGGGAGCTTGTTAAGCAGGCTGAGAGGAAGTAATAGCTTCGACCCTTTTACCTGATACGGATAATGCCGTCGTAGGAAGTCTGAGAGAATGAGAGTACGGAGGCACCGAAAGGTCGCCTCTTATTTTTATATGGAAATAAATCGAAACGAAATGAGGAAACAACATGAGAACAGCTTTATCTATCGCAGGCAGTGATGCAAGTGGCGGTGCAGGCATACAGGCCGATATGAAAACGATGACGATGAACGGTGTCTATGCCATGACGGCTATCACCGCACTCACCGCGCAGAATACGACAGGCGTACAGGGTATCCACGAAGTACCTGCCGATTTCCTCGCGATGCAGATCGATTCGGTATTCGCCGACATCGTGCCCGATGCTGTCAAGATCGGCATGGTAGCATCGGCAGAGCTTGTCGAGACCATCAGTGCAAAGCTCGCTGAACACAAGGCAAAAAATATCGTCGTCGACCCCGTCATGATCGCAACGAGCGGTTCTGCCCTTGCAAAAGGCGGTGCCGTCGAGCGTAT
>JAFPBC010000212.1 GCA_017390595.1 Selenomonadales bacterium
GGACACTCCGAGATGAGGAGCTGGTACGCGTACGTTTTTTCTTCGGCAGAAAATCGCGAATGGAAGTCCGCGTCTACTTCTTCTGCCGATAAGACAGCGATATCACGCGGCAGACGGCTGTTGACGGCGATGGGCATCTTGTCTGTGGGGATGCGCGACGTCGTCATGAAGTTGATGGTCTGCGCACGTGCATGGACGCCCGTATCGGTACGCCCCGAGCCGATGATCCATACAGGATGGCCGAAGATAGGCGTCATGGTCTCTTCTAAGACTTCTTGTATCGCAAGGGCATTCTTCTGTCGTTGGAATCCGTGATAATTCGTGCCGTCGTAGGCAACGATCATCTTGATATTGCGCGCGTTCTCCATATTACATTCCATAGCACGTTTTTCCTATGCGGATCGCAATAATGATAGCAAGAAGAACGAATACGGCGATATACGCGTTGCGGTCGAGCGACGTGTATGCGAGCGTGTGCATACGGGTACGGTGATCGCCTCCGCGGTAACAGCGTGCTTCCATCGCTACGGCAAGCTCATCGGCACGGCGGAACGCGCTGATGAAGAGCGGTACGAGAAGCGGAATAAGACAGCGTACACGACGAAGGAGACTGCCCGAGCTGAAGTCGGCACCGCGCGAACGCTGTGCTTTCATGATGCGGTCGGTCTCGTCGATGAGCGTCGGGATAAAGCGAAGCGCGATCGTCATCATCATCGCCAGCTCATGCGCAGGTACGCCGAACCGCGAGAGCGGTTTGAGGAGGCGTTCTATCGCATCGGTAAGCGCGATCGGCGATGTCGTATATGTCAGAAGCGTCGCAAAGCTCATCAACAAGAGAAGTCGGATACCCATGAGAAGTCCTTGGTCGAGCCCTTCCCACGTCATCGTGAAACTGCCGACTGTCATGATGGGCGTACCCGGTGTGACGAACAGATGGATGAGCGCGGTAAAGAGTACGATGAACCAGAGCGGTTTTAAGGATCTGAGGATCATTTTGATCGGTACTTCGGACAATCTCACCACGGTGATGCCGAAGGCACCGAGAAACGCATACGCAAGATAGCTCTCAACGATGAAGATACCGCTGATATAAAGGAGAAGCCCGATGATCTTCGTACGCGGATCGAGACGATGAATGAGCGAGTTGGACGGGATATATTGACCGAGTGTGATATCATTCAGCATGGCGATCCCCCCTCACTGCTTGTAATACGCTTTTGGCCGCTTCGTCGATATCGAGAACGGTATCATCGACAGCGAATCCATGTTCTTTCAGACAGCGGAGCGTCTCGGTAACAGGCGGTACATCAAGGCCTGCTTCCTTCAGAAGATCACGCTGAGCGAATATTTCCTTTGGTGTACCGTTCGCCGCCAGCACGCCCTGGTGCATGACGAAGATGCGGTCTGCCATCTTGGCAACGTCGTCCATATTATGCGATACGAGAATGACCGTCGTACCGTGTTCATGGAGACCTTTTATCTTGTCGAAAATGATACGCTTACCGATGGGGTCAAGACCTGCGGCAGGCTCGTCCAAGATGAGATAGCGCGGTTTGAGCGCGATCACGCCTGCGATCGCCACACGGCGCATCTGTCCGCCCGACAGCTGGAACGGAGAACGCTGTGCATACTGCTCATAGTCGAGGTCGGCAAAATCCATCGCCTCACGTACACGCTCGTCTACTTCGTCTTCGTTCAGACCGAAGTTGCGCGGACCGAACGCGATATCAGCGGCGATCGTCTCTTCGAACAGCTGATATTCGGGGTACTGGAATACCATGCCGACTTTGCGTCGTGCGGCAAGGGATTCCGCTTTTTTCGTATTGATATCGATACCATCGACTGTGACCGTACCCGTCGTCGGCGAAAGAAGACCGTTGAGATGCTGTACGAGAGTCGACTTGCCCGAGCCCGTATGACCGATGATGGCAACGAACTCGCCCTCATTGATAGAGAACGATACATTCTTGATAGCCGTACGTTCAAACGGTGTTCCTGTCATGTAAGTATGAGTAACATTATTTAACGTAATTGACATAATGCCACCGCCAATTCTTCATCTGTGATGATATTCTGCGGAAGATCGAGACCTGCCGCGCGCAGTCTGTCAGCAAGGAGCGTAGCCACAGGAACGGTAAGACCGAGCTCCTCAAGCATTTTGGTCTGCGTAAAGATCTCATGCGGAGTGCCCTCCGTCAAGATGACACCGTTTTTCATCACAACGACACGGTCTGCCGCTACGGCTTCTTCCATATAGTGCGTGATGTACACGATACCGATGCCCTCTTCCTTATGAAGGCGTTTGACGATACCGAGGACTTCCTGACGACCTTGCGGGTCGAGCATGGCAGTCGGTTCGTCCAGTACGAGCCAGCGCGAATCCATCGCAAGCGCACCCGCAATGGCGATACGCTGTTTTTGACCGCCCGACAAGCGATGCGGCGCATGGTCACGGAACGCTTCCATACCGACACGGCGAAGCGCATCGTCCACGCGGCGACGGATCTCCTCGGGAGGCACGCCGTTATTCTCGGGACCGAATGCGACATCCTCTTCCACGACAGTCGCAACGAGCTGGTTATCGGGATTCTGGAATACCATACCGACTTTCTGTCTGATATCCCAGATATACTCATAGTCGAGTGTAGACATACCATCGACGAGACATTCGCCTTCCGACGGCAAAAGTAGGCCGTTCAGATGCTTGGCAAGCGTCGACTTGCCCGAGCCGTTCGTGCCGATGATCGCAACGAACTCGCCCTCATCAATGGTCAGATTCACATGGTCAAGCGCAGGGGGTTGATTGTCTTCCGCCCCAACATAGTGGTGGCATAGATTTTTCACTTCAATTTGCACGCTGTTTCTCTCCCATTTTATGTTCTTATTCATGAATATAAAGCGAATCGTAAGATTCAGCTATAATATTTAATTATATCGCCTGCCGCCAAACTCGGCAAGTATTTTCCCATGTATACAACTACCTCTCGCCATAAATACAGTCTGCCACTCTCCCCCACCGCCTGCGAAAGACATTTCGCCCCTACTCACAGAATACCTTTTCTTGTATAATAAAGATTAGAAAATCACCCTCCGTGTAAAGGAGCTACATACGATGAAACGATTATCGAAACATATAAAACATACGTTAATATTGACCGCACTCTCCTGTGCATCGGTATGCATCATGCCGAATATACTCTGTGATGTAATGCCTGTATGCATAGCAAGCGAAGTAAGTGTGAGCGATGCACTTCCCCTCACCTTCGCACAAGAGAATATCAGCCAAGAAATGATGGATACATTCAAGATCGCTGACTATCAGCAGAAAGCCGAAGCAGGTGATGCGAGCGCGCAGCGTCGTTTGGCTTACGCATATTACAGCGGAAACGGCATCAAGCAAGACAACGAAAAGGCATTCCACTGGTGGCAAAAAGCTGCCGAGCAAGGTGATGTAGTTTCGCAATTCAATCTGGCTCTCTGCTACGATAACGGAATAGGCACCAAACAAGATCGTCAAAAAGCCGTACATTGGTTCACCGCGGCAGCCGAGCAAGGACTCCCCGAAGCACAGACTGATCTGGCATACCATTACGAGCACGGCATCGGCACCGAACAAGATGACCAAAAAGCATTCACATGGTATCAAAAAGCCGCTGTGCAAGGACTGGCAGAAGCACAATACCGTCTTGGCAACTGCTGCTTTAAAGGCATCGGCACCGTACAAAATAATACCGAAACAGTCACTTGGTATCAGAAAGCAGCCGCCCAAAACCATATAAAAGCACAACATAACCTGGCACTCTGCTATCAAAGCGGTATCGGCATCGAACAAAACCACGAAACAGCTGTCCGCTACTTCACCCAAGCCGCCGAGCAAAACTTCGCCAAGGCACAATATGAATTGGCATGCTGCTACGAATCCGGTACAGGTGTAGCCAAAGACGACACACAAGCTATCCATTGGTATACCAAAGCCGCCGAACAAGGTCACAGCGACGCACAATTTGTCCTCTCCGACTATTATTACTTCGGCACAAACACCGCGCAAGACTATAAAAAAGCTGCCTACTGGCTCACAAAAGCCGCCGAACAGGGCAACGCAAGCGCACAATACAACCTGGCAATCTTCTATCAAAACGGCATCGGTGTCGAAAAGAACGAAAAAGAAGCCATATCCCTACTTACGCAAGCCGCCGAGCAAGGTCATGCCCATGCGCAAAACCAACTGGCCCTCTGGTATAAGAACGGGCTAACCGTCAAACAAGATAACGGCAAAGCCATCCATTGGTTCACCAAGGCCGCCGAACAAGGCCTCGTCAATGCACAACTGAATCTCGCAACTTGCTACTACAAAGGCACTATCGTCAAACAAAACTATGAAAAAGCTATCCACTGGTATACCAAAGCCGCCGAGCAAGGTCACCCGCATGCACAATCCAATTTGGGACTCTGGTATTACGAAGGCAACATCCTCAAATACGACGAATTCAAAGCTTTTTACTGGACAAAAAAAGCTGCCGAACAAGATATCCCCAATGCACAATACATGTTGTCTTATTACTATGCAGAAGGCGTAGGCACCGTCAAAAACACGACCCAGTCCATCCATTGGCTCACCAAAGCCGCCGAGCAGGGATATGTCGATGCACAGCACCAGCTCGCCACCTTCTACCAAAGCGGCACTTTCGTTGAAAAAGACGACGAAAAAGCTGTCTACTGGTTTACCAAGGCCGCTGAACAAGGCCACGCTAAAGCCCAGACCGAACTCGCCTTCTGCTATTATAGCGGTATCGGCATCCCTCAAGATGACAAACAAGCCGTACATTGGTTTACCAAAGCCGCCGAGCAAGACAATGTTGATGCACAAACAGAACTTGCCGTCTGCTACTACTACGGAAAAGGCATCACGCAAGACTATGATAAAGCCATATACTGGGTCAGAAAAGCAGCCGACCAAAACTTTGCCCCGGCTCAATACAACCTCGCTCGCTGTTACTTCGAAGGCAGAGGTGTAGAAAAAGACCTGACCCAAGCCGTATATTGGCTCACCAAAGCCGCCGAGCAAGGACTGCCGGAAGCACAATATGTCTTAGCTCTCTGCTATGCAAAAGGCACAGGCACAGAAAAAAGCATCGAAACATCTGCCCATTGGCTCACCAAAGCCGCCGAACAAGGCTACTCGCCCGCTCAAACAATGATCGCAATAATGACGAAAAAATAACCTATCCTTTATACAAAGGAGCTGCATACGATGAAACGATTATCGAATCATATCAAACGTACTTTACTATTGACCGCACTCTCCTGTGCATCGGTATGCATCATGCCGAATATACTCTGTGATGCGATGCCTGTATGCATAGCAAGTGAAGTAAGTGTGAGCGATGAAGAACGTATTATCCAAGAACTTCAGCAGGAAGCCGAAGCAGGCAATGCCGAGGCACAATATAAATTGGGAAATCGTTATTACTATGGGAAGTATACCGAAGAGAATTACGGTAAAGCCGTCTATTGGTATCTCCAAGCAGCAAAACAAGGCGATGTTGCAGCACAAATCATCTTAGCAGAATGTTACAGTTGGAGAGATGTGCTCCCTCGAGACAAGGAGTTAGAAATCTATTGGTATACCCAGGCCGCTGAACAAGGTGATGTCTCAGCACAATTCCATTTAGCAGAGTATTACGACCGA
>JAFPBC010000213.1 GCA_017390595.1 Selenomonadales bacterium
ACACCGACAAAAGCACCGGCAGTCAGGAAAATCAGCAGCATGGTGATGATATTTTTATCTCCCACACCCTGTCCCATAATCTCCAGTTTTTCATCGAATGGATCTTTTGTGGTGTCTGATTATCGATCGTCAACAGAAGCTCGGAGGGACCGTTTTTTTCCTTCGGAGGAATGATATTGATATCGAAGGATACGGGGCAAATGCTTTTTTTCAAGAGGTCATCACTTGTTTTGACGGGAATCTCGGGTGTGACTGTGTATGTATCATATGCGAGAGAGGATTTGTCCGAAAAGTAAAAATACGCATAACGGAATGAATATTGTTCATGCGTGTATTCCTTGGGGAAGGAAAGAAGCATTGTCGTTTCGCTGTGGGGCGCGATGCTCAGATGTTGATTCGGTGAGTTGTCTACTTTCGTAATTTTGGTACACGTGTCGTTCCAATACGCAAACAGACCGACAGTCGTGTAGAGAATATCTTTTTCGATTCTTACATCAGTCGGATTGGTAAACGTATAGCGCGTATAATACGTATCACCGTCGAGCCAATCTTCTGCTTCGATGGTGACCTTAGACAGTGCATCTTCCATCGTTATCTGCTCGGCAGTCGTATTAGTCGGCAAAATAGTATTTTCACCTGCCCACACAGGCATCACAGATATCATCAATAAGAATAGTATCATCATACAGCGAAATAACATGAGCATTTCCTCCCGAATGTTGGTATCTTTATTATACCACAAGTAAAAATGTTTGTTTGCAAGGACATTTTTATCTAAGTCGCATCCCTGCGCTATATTTTCTCTGCATCCTGCACATACTGTACACAGCGACTTTTTCACGAATGGGGGCGAAGCGATGCTCTGGTTTATCGTAGCGGGGGTGCTGGCGGGGTATCTGTCGGCGCGTATGGCATACTGCTGGGAGAGCGGGACGCTGGCGCATATCGCGGTGGGCATCATAGGCGCGTACATGGGAACGGCGGTCTTTCGGCTCGTAGGCATCACATCAGACAGCGCGCTCGGCATGATCGTCATCGGCGCGCTCGGTGCGTCTTGTGCGCTGTGGCTCCTCAGAGTCATCTACGAGCACTCCGATTTTTGACCGAAAAGGGGCAGGATAGGCGAAAATCTCGTGTTTTCCTGCCGCTTGCTCTTGCGCGCGTATTAGGAAAAATGATATGATAATATGTAACGTTTATACGAGATGACGACTTGGTCATCTCAGAGGTGCTCTGCCTTGGGCAACACCGATGATTATGGGGAAAAAGGAGACATCGCAATGTCAGAAGAACGCATCAGCTCGAACTTTATACAAGCTATCATTGACGAAGATTTAAAAAACGATTCGGTCTACAAGGAGATCCATACACGTTTTCCGCCCGAACCGAACGGTTACTTACATATCGGCCATGCCAAATCCATCTGCCTGAACTTCGGCTTGGCACTCAAATACGGCGGTAAATGCAACCTCCGTTTCGACGACACGAACCCGACGAAAGAAGATGTCGAGTACGTAGAGTCTATCAAACAGGACGTCGAGTGGCTCGGCTTCACGTGGGACGACCGTATGTTCTACGCGTCGAACTACTTCGGCAAGATCTATGAGCTCACGCTCGACCTCATCCGCGAAGGCAAAGCATTCGTCTGCGACCTTACGGCAGACGAGATGCGCGAATACCGCGGTACGCTTACCGAACCCGGTAAAGAAAGCCCGTACCGTAACCGCTCCGTCGAAGAAAACCTCGACCTCTTTGAGCGTATGAAAAACGGCGAGTTCCCGAACGGCAGCCGCGTCCTCCGTGCGAAGATCGACATGGCATCGCCCAACATGAATATGCGCGACCCTGTCATCTACCGCATCTCGCACACCACGCATCACCGCACGGGCGACGAATGGTGCATCTATCCGATGTATGATTATGCACATCCGCTCTCCGATGCGCTCGAAGGCATCACGCACTCCATCTGCACGCTCGAATTCGAAGACCATCGCGCGCTCTACGACTGGACGCTCGAGGCCTGCCATATGCCCAAACCGCAGCCGAAACAGATCGAGTTCGCTCGTCTTAATATGACCAACCTCATCATGTCGAAACGCAAGCTCCGCCGCCTCGTCGAAGAAGGCTACGTCAGCGGTTGGGACGACCCGCGTATGCCGACCATCTCGGGTATTCGCCGTCGCGGTTACACGCCCGAAGCCGTACGCGACTTCTGCGAACGCATCGGCGTCGCGAAAGCCAACAGCCTCGTTGACAGCGCGCTTCTCGACCACTGCATCCGCGAAGACCTCAACAGCAAGGCTGCTCGCGTCATGACGGTCCTCCGTCCGCTCAAACTCGTCATCGACAACTATCCCGAAGGTCAAGTCGAATACCTCACCGCAGAGAACAACCCCGAGTCCCCCGAAATGGGTGAACGTCAGGTAGCGTTCTCGCGTGAGCTTTATATCGAACAGGACGACTTCATGGAAGAACCTGTGAAAAAATTCTTCCGTCTCGCACCCGAGAAAGAAGTCCGTCTCAAACATGCCTACATCATCAAATGCGAATCCATCGTCAAAGATGAAGACGGCAACATCGTCGAAGTACACTGCACGTACGACCCCGAAAGCAAAACGGGCGGTGCCAACGCAGGCCGCAAGGTAAAAGGCACGCTCCATTGGGTATCGGCACAGCATGCCGTACCTGTCGAAGTACGTCTCTATGACTACCTCATGCTCGGCGAACAGGAAAACGAAGCAGACGACTTTATTGCCAAACTCAACCCGAACTCGCTCGAAGTCCTCACTTCCATGGCAGAAGCAAGCATCAAAGACGCGAAGATCGGTGACAAATTCCAGTTCCTCCGTCAAGGCTACTTCTGCATCGACCAAGACACGACGGCAGACAAGATCGTCATCAACCGCATCGTAGGCCTTCGCGACTCGTGGGCAAAACAGCAGAAGAAAGGCTGAGGTGACACACATGGCGAAGATCCCCAGAGGATTATCCGATGAACAGATGACGGCAGGCATGAACGAAGACCTCACGTTTGAAAACGGCGGATACCAAGACGAAAAAACGAAAAAGAAAAAAGTGCAGCCGAAGAAAAAAGACGACAGCAATATGCTCCTCGACTTCGTCACGCCCGCACTCGCCGAAAAACTCGGCAGACAGCTCCTCGAGCTCAAGCTCGCCCTCTACCAAGAAGGCATCGTCGACTACCGCTTCCGCGTAGAACGTCAAGGTCATACCATCACCATGACAGCTGTCGAAACGAAACCGAAAACGAAATAAAGATAAAGGTACAGATGAAACGTCTGTACCTTTTTTTATTGGACAACACCACTTACCGCAGGAAGATATCGTATGCCGAATATAAAAGACAAAAAGTATACATAATACGCTAAGTTTTTTTGCAAAAAGGGGTTGCACAATGGTAACCTCTGTGGTATACTAATAATCGAGGGAAAGGAAAATATGAAAGAGGGGAATACCAATGGATAAAAAAGTTGCAGACCTTATCAATCAGCAAGTCAACAAAGAATTCTATTCCGCGTACTTGTATCTCGATTTCGCGAACTACTTCGCGGCGAAAGGCCTTGACGGATTCGCCAACTGGTACCGTATCCAGGCGCAGGAAGAACGCGACCATGCGATGCTCTTCTTCGACTACCTGCATCATAACAGCGCACCTGTCACGCTCGATACGATCGACAAGCCCGAATGGGAACGCGGTGACATCATGGACGTGTTGAAGGCAGGCCTTGCGCATGAAGAATATGTGACGAGCCTCATCAACGACATCTACGATGCCGCACAGCAGGTCAAGGATTTCCGCACGGTGCAGTTTTTAGACTGGTTCGTCAAAGAACAAGGCGAAGAAGAAGCCAACGCCAACGACCTCATCACCAAGATGGAAATGTTCGGCACGGACGCAAGAGGACTTTATCTCCTCAACAGCGAGCTCAAAGCCCGCGTATATGTCGCTCCGTCGCTGACGATATAAGATCAAAAATAAACAGCAACGAAAATAAAAACGAATGAAAAGGGGAAATGAAAAATGAAATTTTATGTATGCTCTCACTGTGGTAATATTGTAGCTTTCACGAATAATGCAGGCGTGCCGATCATGTGCTGCGGCCAGAAAATGGATGAACTCGTACCGAACACGGTAGAAGCTTCGGCAGAAAAACACCTTCCGGTCATCAGCCAGGAAGGCAACATCGTAACGGTAACGGTAGGTTCCGTAGACCATCCGATGGGCGAAGAACACCTCATCGACTGGGTAGCTCTCGAAACGCAGCAGGGCAACCAGCGCAAACAGCTCATCGTTGACGGCGCACCGAAAGTACAGTTCGCGCTCGTAGAAGACGATGCGGTCGTAGCGGCTTACGCATACTGCAACCTCCACGGTCTCTGGAAAACAGAAGCATAATCAAGGGAATAAGACAAGGCTCTCGCAATTTTGCGAGAGCCTTTATAGTAGAACATATTGTGTTTTGTACAGTGTGGCACTATGTTGGTGGGAGCCTCTTTTTATATCTTTATTAATCGATAGATATTCACTGATTTATGAATTTGTGATATTGTGTAAATATCAATTTTCTAAAAACGGAGGAACTGTTATGAAGTTGTTTGATTTTGCGTTCTGTTATGAATATGAG
>JAFPBC010000214.1 GCA_017390595.1 Selenomonadales bacterium
ATGAAAGCTCCGTGTATCATCTTCATTGATGAGATAGATGCTATCGGGCAAAGTCGTATGACGGGACGTATCGGTGGAAATTCGGAGCAGGAGAATACGCTCAACCAACTGCTTGCGGAGATGGACGGATTCGAGGCGAATTCGGGTGTCGTTATCATGGCGGCAACGAATCGTCCCGAGATACTGGATCCTGCATTGGTGCGTCCGGGGAGATTCGATAGACAAATACAGGTGCTGTTGCCGACGGAAGAAGGGCGGTTCGACATTCTTCTTATTCATGCGAAGAAGATGCGACTTGACGAGTCGGTCGATCTTCGAAGGGTCGCAAAAGTAACCGTCGGATTCTCGGGTGCAGAACTTGCCAATATTGCGAATGAAGCGGCGCTGATGGCAGTAAGGGACGGTCGAGCAGAAGTAAATATGCACGATTTTGATGCAGCTATCGAGCGTGTCGTAGCAGGTATGCGCCGAAAGGCACCGCTTTCCGATGAAGTGCGAGAAAAGGTCGCCTATCATGAGGTCGGTCATGCGCTTGCGGCCTACTATCTGCCGAAGATGGACAAGGTGCATAAGATCAGCATCATCCCGACGGCAAAAGGTGCGCTTGGATATACGATGCAGCTGCCTGCCGATGAGCGGTATCTCTTGGGCGAGGAGGAGCTGAAAAATCAGATAGCTGTTCTGCTCGGCGGTCGTGTTGCGGAAAGGATCGTATTTGGCGAAGTGTCGAGCGGCGCATCGAACGATCTTCTTCGTGCTACGATGTTGGCTCGGCGTATGGTCATGGAATTCGGCATGTCTGACGTTCTCGGTGGGGTACGCTACGCCGAAGAGAGGAGTGCATATCTGGCAGGCGATACGATCGTAAGAAGAGATATCGCACCGCAGACGATGAGACTTATTGACCGTGAAGTAAAACGTATTATTGAAGATGGAGAGGCGTGCGTAGAAGAATTGCTGACAGCACATCGCTCTGTTATGGAAGAAATAGCACATCGATTGCAACAAGCGGAGGTCATATCGGGTGACGAACTTGAAAAAATAGCGGAAGGGAAATGACCCTCCGCTATTTTTCTGTTCGTGAAATGAAATTACGCATCGTGAGATAATAAGCAATGGCAAGCGGGATGCAGGCAAGTGTCCACGATAACGGTGATGAGAGACACAGCCCGCTGTATCCGAAATAAGACGCGATCACGACAGCAGAGAAGATACGTACAGCCAGCTCAATAAAGCCCGATAGCGTTGGGATAGCATTTTTGCCGAGACCTTGCAGAGTGTAGCGATAAATGAACAGAAGCGCAAGTACGAAGTAGGCGATGCCGGTACGGTTCAGATATATTTGAGCAAGTTCAATGACGTCTTGTTCTTCATTTCCGACGAACAGACCGATGAGCCACGGACCACACGTCATATTGATAAGTCCGATAATAAGAGCAAATGAGACCGATATGCGAATACAGGCGCGAACGCCGTCTGCGATGCGGTCGAGCTTTTTCGCGCCGAAATTTTGTGCTGTATAGGCCGCCATCGTCATACCGAACGACATCATTGGCATATTGGCGATGGCATCTATTTTTTGTGCTGCGGAATAAGCGGCGATCGCCGTTGTGCCGAATTGATTGAGCGATGTCTGCAAGATGATGGAACCGATAGCGACGGTCGAGGATTGGAATGCCATACTGACTCCTGTGCGAAGATGTGACAGCCAGAAGGATGGAGGAGAGAGCCAGTCTTGCTTTTGAAAACGAAAGAGCGTATCACAGCGGAGAAAGTAGATGAGATAGATGAGTGCCGTCAAAAAAATGGCAAGAATGGTAGCAAGTGCCGCGCCTGCGATGCCCCAGCCGAATCCGAGCAGAAATGTCAGCTCAAGCACAACGTTCAGTACCGTTGAGAGAAGCAGAAAGTAGAGCGGTGTGCGACTGTTGCCGAAAGCGCGACTGAGATTGGATAAAAGATTGAGCAGTAAGAAGGCGCTCGTCCCTGCACAGATAATGGTCAAAAATACGCTCGCATCGGAAAGTATCTCGGGTGGTGTCTGCATCCATTCGAGAAGCGGACGTGACAGACAGACGGCTCCGAGTGTCAGAAATACAGAGAAAATAAGCGATAATATCAGACTTGTTGCTACGCTTTGGCGTACCTTAGACATATCACCTGCGCCGTAATAGTGGCCTGCGATAATGGCAAATCCATTCGTCAGTCCCATCACGATACCGATCAAGAGGAACATAAGACTGCCCGTCGAGCCGACTGCGGCAAGCGCGTTGACACCGAGTACACGACCGACGATCAAGGTGTCGATAAAACTATACATCTGCTGCAGGATATTGCCGATGATAAGCGGGATCGTAAAAAACAAGATCAAACGAAACGGAGAACCAACAGTCATATTTTTCATGGCTATACTCCTATTTGACAACATCATTATCGTTAGTATCGCAAGATAGGTTGCCGTTAGTCACGAAATTTTTGGGAAAGTTTGTTGGTGTGCTTTGTTCATCCGAAAAAGACAGGTCGCAAAATAAAGCAGGGGAAAGTTATTTTATGTCGAATGTTATCTCGTAATAAATATATGTGGAAAGAGGATGAGTATCATGTTTGGTAATTTTTTTGAAGAATTCAAGAAGTTCGCTATGCGCGGCAACGTTATGGACATGGCTGTCGGTGTTGTTGTCGGTGCTGCGTTCAGTAAGATCGTATCGTCGTTCGTTGAAAATGTAATGATGCCGCCGATCGGTCTCTTGATGGGCAAGATCGACTTTTCGAATCTGTTTATCAATTTGTCCGATAAAGAAGTGGCAACACTTGCCGAAGCAAAAGCTGCTAATGCACCTGTCTTGGCATATGGTATGTTCATCAACTCGGTGATCGATTTCTTGATCGTTGCTTTTGCTGTGTTTGTCGTCGTTCAGCAGATGAATCGTTTGCGCCGTGAACCGGAACCCGCACCGGCACCCGAACCGCGCAAATGTCCGTTCTGCCAAATGGCCATTGATGATGCGGCAACGAGATGTCCGCATTGTACTTCTTCCTTGGAGAAAGATGCGTAACGCATAACGGACGGAAGGGGTATCTGAAACAGTGAAATGTAATCATATGAAATATATTTCTCAGATCATCTGCGCACTCTGTTGTTGGCTTTTGATGTTGCCGATAGCGGAGTGCGCTCCGTTTGATGCGCTGACGGCAGAAACGGCTATTCTTATCGATGCGCGAACGGGTGAAGTATTGTACGAAAAAGATGCGGATAAACGCATCTATCCTGCCAGCACAACGAAGATGATGACGGCTATCTTGGCGATCGAAAACGTAAATCCGCTTAAAATCACAACAGTCAGTGAACATGCGGCAAAAACAGAAGGTTCTTCCGCACAGCTTCGTGCAGGCGACCGTGTGCAGATGCAAGACTTGTTATATGGGCTGATGTTATCGTCCGGCAATGATGCGGCTGTAGTTATCGCAGAATATATCGACGGTTCGGAAAAAGAGTTTGCCAAACGTATGACGAAGAAAGCACATGATATCGGTGCGACGAAAACGCACTTTACCAATGCGAACGGACTGCCCGACGACAAGCACTATACGACGGCAAGAGACCTTGCTAAGATCGCTTCGTATGCGTATCAAAACAAGCGATTTAAGCGGATCGTAAAAATAAAAGATCGTTCGATCCGCATCAGCAACACGGGACGCGTTATCAAGCTGCATAACACGAATCAACTGCTTAATACGATGAAAGAGTGTGACGGTATCAAAACAGGAACGACACGCGCCGCAGGGCAATGTCTTGTCGCTTCTGCTACGAAAGGCGATACCTCGCTGATCGCGGTCGTGATGAAAGTAGAAAACGGAAAACGCTGGCAAGAAGCCAAACGATTGTTAGAATACGGATTTGAGAAAAAGACAAAGAAGATAAGAAACAATACGAGCAATAAAACGGATAATAAAACAGAAAAGAAAAAAGCTGCATAAAACGATAAAAAGAGAGAACCTGCAAAATAAGCGTGTTCTCTCTTTTTATATAAAGACCCCCATGCGATCTGCATGGGGGATATACTATCTTAGATATGATTATTTTACGATCGTGACCGGACAAGGTGCATATTGGAGGATATGTTTGCTGACGCTGCCGAGAAGCATACCTTTAACAGTGCCCATACCGCGGCTGCCCATAACGATCTGATCATAGCCGTTTTTGCGACAGAGGTCGATGATAACGGTCGGTGCGCTGCCGAGTTCCATGAATGCTTCGGATGCAATGCCTTCGGGGATCATTTTGTTTGCGGCATCAAGAACTTCTTGACCGACTTCTTGTACCGCTTCGATGACCGAGTCGGAAACGTAGCTGTTCGGGCTGATATGCGTAAAAGCAGAAACGCCTGCCGTAACGCTGACGACATGGACCAAGTCAACTTGTGCACCTGTCAAAAGAGCGATCGATACAGCATAGTTGAGTGCTTTTTCGGATGTTCCGGAGCCGTCGACTGGAACGAGGATCTTTTTGATTGCGGTAGTCATATAAAAAACCTCCTGAGAGTGATATATCTTAATTTTATTATACCATGATTTTTTATGGTTTGCAGTATTTTTTAAAAATTAAAAACACTATCTTGCTTTATATAATAGATATGTTTTTTCTTAACAACATTGTTATAAAGGTATAATCTTTGCATGATGTATACAAGCTAAATAGAAATGGCAATGAAATGGGAGTATGCAATAATGATAGAAGTCGGTCAGTGGGCAATGATGATCGTATGGTCGGTGAATATTGTTTTTATCAGTGTTGTGTTGTTCGTAGAGAAAAAACGTCCTGAAACGGCACTGTGTTGGATGTTGGCGCTTATCTTTTTGCCGATCGTAGGATTTATGTTGTACTTATTTTTCGGACTCAGTCTGCCTCTCTATCAGAGATGGTCGGTCATGCGAAGACAAGTGATCATGAAAAAAAGAACAGAACGAACCGTGCCTCTTTGCGGGATGGAGGATATGTTTGCGCGGATGAATGAGCGAGTCGGAGACGGGAGCTTGCGAGTGAATAATTCGGTAGAGGTATTCGTCAACGGAAAAGAAAAATATTCGGCACTTCTTTCCGACATAAGGGATGCGACATCTACGATACATTTGTTATACTTTATCATCCGCAATGATCGATTCGGGAGACATCTGCTCAGTGTTTTAGAGGAAAAAGCAAGACAGGGCGTACACGTGCGACTGCTTTATGATGATGGCGGGAGTTTTTTTACTTCGGATGAGCTTTTTCGTCCGCTTGTTAAAGCGGGCGGTGAGGTGAAACGATTTTTTCCGATCAGGCTTGGTTATTATTTGCGTGTCAATTATCGCAACCATCGCAAGATCGTTGTGATAGACGGGCGCGTAGGATATCTGGGTGGTATGAATATCGGCGAAGAATATATGGGAACGGATGTAGCCGATCAGATCCCGTGGCGCGATTCGCATCTTCGTATGGAAGGGACGGTCGTTCATGATCTGCAAGCAAGATTCCTTGCCGATTGGCAGTTCGCGGGCGGCATGGTAAAAGATGATGAGATGACTCTGTTTTGCGAACATCAGCCGAAAGGGACATCTGTCGTCCAGATCATATCGAGCGGGCCGTATCAAAAAGTATCTGCCATCAAGTGGAACTATCTGCGTATGCTCTACGGTGCCGAGGAATATGTATGGCTTCAGACACCGTATTTTGTACCGGACGAATCTTTTTTGGAAGGGGTCCGTGTTGCTGTCAAAAGCGGAGTACAGGTACGGATCCTATTATCGGCACATTCCGATAATCGATTTGCACAAAGGGTGTCTGTATCATATGCGGAAGAATTATGGAAACTGGGTGTAGAGATCGCGTTTTATCCCGGTTTTCTCCATTCTAAGATGGGTATCGTCGATGGACGTGTCGTCACGCTCGGTACGTCGAACCTTGACAGAAGAAGTTTTACGCTCAATTTTGAAACAAACGCGATGCTGTACGATACAACTATTGCAGACCGATGCAAAGGATTTTTTCTCGACGATTGGGCAAGGTCGCGTAAAATGTGCTCGCAAGCAGATTGGTCACGCAGTATCTTCCTAAAAGGAGAAGAAGCTGTCTGGCGATTGTTCGCACCGCTTCTGTGATTGACAAAGAAAGCAAAGTTGTAGTATAGTCCAAATTGGAAAAGACTTGTCGCATTGACAGTAAGATAAGGTGGATTTCATGAAAAAGAAGATGGTGATCGCTTCTCTTTGTTTGAGCTTGCTCGGTTTTCACAGTGCCGAAGCAGCGAAACCGAATATGTCGGTATATTGGGAAGCAGACGGAAAAGATAAGATCGTTTTGACGAAAGAAGCGTACGAGGATGACGGACAGCTCTGGATCCCGAGTGATGTCGTTTCAAAGATCAACAGAAAAGCAAACGTTAAGAACGGGAATCAGCACGTATCCATTCCAATGGCGAAACTGCGTACGGAGTACAAAGATCTCAATCGCCTTTTGATGCGTGAACTTGATCTGTCATTTCAAACGCAATACAAAAACGGAAAGCATTATTTCGCTGTAACAGAACCTGCCGAAGTGCTTGGTGTCGAAGTAAAGAAAACGAAAAAAGGCATCATATTAAAAGAAGAAGTCGGCAAACGATATATCAAAGTGGAAGAAAACAACGGCGAGCCTGCTATCGAAGGTAAGATCAATCTTGTATGGGATGTCATGACAGAAGCAACGCGCAAAAAAGATAAGATCGCAGGTCTTGATATCTTGTCGCCGACTTGGTTTGATATCGTAGACCGCAACGGTACGCTCAACAATAAAGCAAAACGTGCGTACGTTGACGAAGCGCATGCCAAAGGATACCGCGTCTGGGCGCTTGTTACGAATAACTTTGACCGTAATTTGACCAAAGCAGTATTGGCCGATCCGCGCGCGAGAGAAAATGTCATCCGACAGCTTGCGATATACAGCATGATCTACGATCTTGACGGTATCAATATCGACTTTGAGAATGTCTATGATGATGACAAAGACAGATTGACAGAATTCGTCGGAGAGATGAGCGATATGTTCCGTCAGATGGGACTTGTCAGCTCGATCGATGTAACGGTACCTGCTTATTCTTCTTATTGGTCGCTCTGTTATGACAGAAAAGCACTTGCCGAAAAAGTAGACTACATGATGGTCATGACATATGATGAACATTGGGCATCGTGTCCGACCAGTGGTTCGGTCGCATCGCTTCCGTGGACAGAGAACAACATCAATAAGATGCTCAAACTTGTACCGAAAGAAAAACTTCTGCTCGGTATCCCGCTCTATACACGCGAATGGACCGAAACAAAAACGAACGGAAAGATTCGTACGAAATCGCAAACACGCTGGATGAAAGATGTTGAGAAGATCATTCGCGACAAAAACATAACGCCGACTTGGCTTCCCGAGATCGGACAAGACTATTTGGAATATGAAGAAAACGGTAAAAAACATCGTATTTGGATAGAAAACGCAAGATCTATCAAGGAAAGATTGTCGCTCGTACAAAAATACGACTTAGCAGGTGCCGCTTCATGGCGAAAAGGCTTTGAAACAGAAGATATCTGGCCGATCTATTATGATTCGTTGAAACCGATACCGACGATACAGGAAACGGTCGTGGCAGAAGAAGAGATCAAGGCAGAACCAAACGATAAGGATAAGAAAAAAGAAAAACGTAAAAAAGACAAGAAAAATAAGAAAAACAAAAAAGATAAAAAAGATAAAAAGAAAGACAAACATAAGAAAAAGAGATCGGATGATTCCTTGACAAACGAAACGTAAAGGAGTATATTTCTAATTGAGCATATGCTCGAAATAAAAGGGGTTGAACCAAATTGGCACGAATGAGATGCTGTGCAAAAGTAAGCGATGAACCGCGCTGCCGAAGATTTTTCACCGATGAGCATGGTGATGAATCACCAATGATCCTGCAAGTTGAGGAAATGGAAGCCATACGCCTCAAAGATCATGTTGGATTCGATCAAGCAAGAGCGGCAGAGGCGATGCATATATCAAGGCCTACATTTCAGAGGATATTGCAATCGGCTCGTATCAAGCTTGCAACAGCACTTATGGAAGGTCGGTCGATCCTGATCAGCGGAGGGAATTATAAAATGGCAAATCGTGTATTCGAATGTCTCGTTTGTCATCATGTTTGGGAAGAGCCACCGTGCTCCGAAGGCGGCAGACATGGTTATGAGATCGCTTGCCCGAAATGTGGCAGAATGGAAAAAATGAAAATTGAAAATGGCGTACGTCATCAGTGCGGCGGTCATGGTCATCATGGCGGCGGCTGCGGTTGCCATAATCACGGTTAATAAAAAAGAAGCAGTGCGAGAGCATTGCTTCTTTTTTGTATGTAAAAAGGCGATTTTCTTCAATGTGAGAAAGTGAAAATGTGTAAACTCCGTTATATGAACGGTTTTTTTTAGACTACTTGTGTAAAGGAATGATATTATATATAATTAACGTATATGACTGGGAAGGTAGGATGAACTGTGAACGGAGCAGAAGCAATTATTGAAAGTCTAAAAAGAGAAAAAGTAGATCTCGTTTTCGGATATCCCGGCGGTGCCGTGTTGACACTATATGATGCAGTTTATAAAATGAAGTTTCCGCATATCTTGACACGTCATGAGCAAGGTGCTGTTCATGCGGCCGACGGTTATGCGCGTATTACGGGCAAAGTCGGCGTTTGTTTCGCGACGAGCGGTCCGGGTGCAACGAATTTGATCACGGGTATCGCGACCGCTTATATGGATTCGATCCCTCTTGTATGTATTACAGGTCAGGTCGGTACGTCGCTTATCGGGAAGGATTCGTTCCAAGAAGCTGATATGAGCGGTATCACGACACCGATCACGAAACATAATTATCTGGTCAAACGTGTCGAGGATCTGCCGCGTGTGTTGAAGGAAGCATTCTTCATTGCATCGACAGGTCGTCCGGGTCCTGTTGTTATCGACGTGGCCAAAGATGTATTTGCGGCCGAACTTGAATATGAATATCCCGAGTCGGTAGAGCTCAAAGGGTATACGGGATTATTCCTCGGTGATTCTGATGAGATCGAAGCCGCTTCGCAGGCAATGCAGATGTCACGCAAACCTGTTATTTTTGTCGGTGGTGGTGTCGTGCTTGCCGATATGGCGGATGAGATCCGTTCGTTTGTTAAGAAAACGGGCATTCCTGTTGTCTCCAGTTTGATGGGGATGGGTGTCATGCCGAGCAAAGATGGTTGTTATCTTGGTATGGTCGGTATGCATGGTACATATACGGCAAACATGGCTGTTATGCAGAGCGATCTGCTGATCGGTATCGGTGTGCGTTTCGATGACCGTGTCACAGGTATCGTAGAACAGTTCGCTCCGAAAGCGAAGAAGATACATTTCGATGTTGACGCGGCAGAGATCAATAAGAACGTAGTTGTTGATTATCGTGTATGCGGCGACATTCGTCGTACGCTTCCGATCTTCTGTAAAAAAGTCCTTCGCATCAAACAAGATTGGCGTTCGCATCTTTTGCCGTGGCGTGCGTATCTCGACAAGATGAAAGAACGCTATCCGTTGACGTATGATGCAAAAGATGGTGAGATCCTTGCACAACACGTTATTGAGATGGTCAGCGATTATGCGAAAGATGATGCGATCATCGTAACAGATGTCGGTCAGCATCAGATGTGGACGGCACAGTTCTATAATTTCCGCCATTCGCGTTCGTTTTTGACGTCGGGCGGTCTCGGTACGATGGGCTATGGCCTGCCTGCCGCGATCGGTGCGAAATTGGCGCAACCGCATCGTCAGGTCATTTTGTTTACCGGTGACGGAAGTCTTATGATGAATTGTCAGGAGCTTGCAACAGCTGCAGACAATGACATTGAGGTGAAGATCGTTCTTCTCAATAATGGCGTGCTTGGTATGGTGTCGCAGTGGCAGCGTATGTTCTACGGTGAACGTTATTCGCAGTCTCAGCTTAAAACGAAGCTCGATTTTATCAAGTTGGCAGATGCAATGGGTGTCAAAGGTATGCGTGTTACGGAAGAAGATGAGTTGGATACGGCGATCCATCGTATGCTCGCGACTGAAGGCACGGTATTGCTTGAAGTCGTTGTACCGCCGAAAGAAAATGTTCTGCCGATGGTTGCCGCGGGCAAACCGTTGAATGAGATGGTATTGGGGGCAGAAGAATGAAAAAGTATTTATTAGCACTTTTGGTTGACAACCGCCCGGGGGTATTGACGCACGTGTCGGGTCTTATCAGCCGTCGTGCATTCAATATCGAAAGTATCGCCGCAGGTTATACGGAAGAAGAAGATGTTACTCGTATCAATATCGTGGTATCGGTCAACAATGAATTAGAGCTCGATCAGGTCGTCAATCAGCTCAACAAGCTCATTGATATCATCAAGATCGTCAACTTGACGAAGTTCGACCCGATCCAGCGCGAGCTTGTTATGATAAAGGTCAAAGCAAGCCCTGCAACGAGAACGGATATCATGAATATCGTTGAGATATTCCGTGCTAAGATCGTCGATATCAATCGTGAAACGATGGTCATCGAGTTGACAGGTGAGCAGAGCAAGATCGATGCTCTTTGCAATGTATTAAAAGACCATGAGATCATCGAGATCGCGCGTACGGGTGCGATCGCGTTGTCGCGCGGGCCGATTCCGGCAAAAAGATTGTGATAAGATTCTTGTTTATCGGAAGGATCACGTATGAAAGAGCTTATCACGCGGAATTACGTTCTGCTTTGTATCAGTAACTTTTTACAATTTATCATCCACTTTTTGTTGATAACGGCACTGCCGATCTTCGTCGGAGAAGTCCTCGGCGGGTCGGACAGTCAAGTCGGATTGGTGATCGGAATGTACATGATAGGGGCGGTAATGATCCGCCCCTTCATTGGTAGATGGATGGATGTATACGATCAGAAGAAGATACTGTCGCTGGTCGCTGTTTCGTTTTTGCTGCCGCTTACGTGTTATGCGGTAATAGAGAATGTTACGCTGTTTTTTGTCTTGCGATTTATCCATGGTATCGCGTTCGGTGCGTTGACGACGGCGACATTGACGGCTGTCAGCACATCGCTTCCGAAAAAGCGGACAGGTGAAGGCATCGGATACTTTTCGATGTGTATGACGCTCGGTATCGTTATCGGGCCGCTTATGGCACTGTCTATCATTGAGCATTTCGGCTTTATCGCATTGTTTGCGACTTGCGATCTGTTGGCGTTTGCTATCGTGATGCTTGCCGCTCTGATGCGGTCTTGCTACGGCAAAAAAGCGGGTGAACAACAACCGCTCTCGCTTCGGACGTTGTTTGAAAAAACGACGATACCGCTCGGTATCATCGGTATGTGTCCGACATTTGCTTTTGCGGGCATCGCGACGTTTATCACGTTGTTCGCGCAAGGATTGGGACTCTTGCCGTATGCCGCCTATTATTTCCTGGTATCGGCGTTCGTTATATTGATATCGAGACCGTTCGTGGGACGAGCGTTCGACCGCATCAATGCTGATATTCTTATCTATCCGTCCGTCATTATTATGGCTCTTGGCTTGGCAAAGCTTGCTATGGCAGAGACGGGTGCGGATATCTTATGGAGCGGTGTCCTCATCGGGCTCGGAAACGGTACGCTTTTCTCGTGCCTGCAATCGCTCGTTATTCGAAATGCACCGCTCGGCAGAACAGGGGCGGCTTCGTCGACATTCTTTATTCTGTTCGATATCGGAAGTGCGCTCGGTTCCTTTTGCTTGGGTATCGTCGCACAGGAGACAAGCTATGTCGTGATGTATTTCGTTACATCATTCGTTGCTGCCATGACAGGCGTATTTTATTACCTGTGGCGAAGAGATCACAAAGATGC
>JAFPBC010000215.1 GCA_017390595.1 Selenomonadales bacterium
GGTTACTTCGAGGATGTCAACGTAAAACTCAATCCGGGCACCGAACCGAACTCGGTCATCTTGGAAACGAGCGTTATCGAGCAGAGAACAGGTACGTTCTCGATCGGTGCGGGGTATAGTGATACGGAAGGTATGGTCGGTCTTATCGAACTCGGCGACCGCAACTTCCTCGGACGCGGTGACAATGCGAAGATCTTGTGGGAATTCGGCGGTGACGCGGATGAGTACAAAAACTACGAAGTAAGCTATTCGCATCCGTGGGCAGACTCGAAAGGTTCTACTGTCGGGGCGACGTTCTATGACAGAGTAACAGAGTACGATGACTATGACACAGGCGGACATCGTCGTTCGACGTATGACAAACAGCGTAAAGGTCTTGACCTCTACTATGCTCGTCCGATGACGGAATACTCGACGAACTATTTGACGCTCCGTACGCGTGATGACTCGTATGACGGTCATGTCGGCGGCCGCGTTGACTATTCGAAACCGGCAGGCACACCGGGTATGAGTGATTATCACAACGACTTTATGACGAAATATCCGAACTATATCGACGATAACTTCGGTCGTACGAACAGCGTTTCGCTCGCGCACGTAACGGATACGCGCGATAACGTATTCAATGCGATGGAAGGTCACAGAGCATCTATGACGCTCGAACTCGCGGGCGGTCCGCTCGGCGGTGACTTCGACTTCCAGAAATTCACGCTTGAAGATCGTCGTTACTATCGTGTAGGTCGTGCACACGTTATCGCACTCCGCGGTATGGTCGGTTACGGTATGGGCAGAATGCCTGAAAGCGGTCAGTTCTCGCTCGGTGGTACCGAAACGCTCCGTGGTTTCGAAGACGAACAGTTCCAAGGTAAAAAAATGTACCTTGTCAATGCGGAATATCGTTTCCCGATCGCGAAAAAATTGCAGGGCGTTGTATTCGCGGATACCGGTAACGCATGGGACGGTATCATTGATGATGATAACAGTATGTCCGACTTGAACTTCGGTTACGGTATCGGTGTCAGATTCCAGTCTCCGCTCGGTCCGATCCGTCTTGACTTCGGCAGCGGTAACGGTGGCGGCGGATTCAAAACGCACTTTAGCTTCGCAGGCCAATTCTAACGATGTTTAAAAAAGCGGCAGCCTATCTGAAAGCCGTATGTTTCGGCTTTCAGATAGCGATGTTCTTGTGTCTCGGTACAGCGCCGAGCGTATGCGGAGCGGCTGCGGTAGAGAGGATCGAAGCCATCGTCGTGACAGACGAGCGGACACAGCTTGCCGACCCTGTCGTACGCAGGATGGAAGCAAGTGTTGAGACGATCGGTGACAGTCTTTTGCTCGGCAAGGAGATAACAGACCTTACCGCAAAAAAGAGTGCTTACGAAGATGTCATCCGCGACGTATTCGACCGCATCTTGGTCGGCTACTCTGTCGAGACCGTAATGCTTCGGCCGCAGACAGACGCGACGGTGACCGTTTGCGTCAAGCCGTGGGGCGACACGATCCGCTCCGTACAAGTAGAAACGAGTTTCGCGGGCATATCACCGCCTGTTAGTACGTTTCTGAAAGAACACGCGGGCGACTATGAGGATATCATCGAAAATATCCTGCTCGGTCTTTCGGTAGACTCGCTGGACTGGGCATCGGGCGTCGCCAAACGTGTCGTCAACGAACAGCTCGCGGAAGAACTGCCCGAATTCAAGGCAGGATTCGAAGTCGTTGGCGGACAAGACGTTACCGTGCGATTGACCTTCGCGCCGCAAGGCGAGATCGTCAAAACAGTCGCGGTAGACCTTCAGTCGGAAACGATACCGCATCTTGTACTATGGGAACTTCGTCCCAAATTGGAAACGGTCGCCAGCGATCTCGTAGGACTTCCTGTCGATTATGTTCTCCGACATCAGCAATTTTTATGTGACGAAGCTGTCAAAGAAGCAGAGAAGAAATATCCGTTTATCAAAAAGCACGGGATCACCATCGTGCCGACGATGAAAGTCGGTGCGGATACCAAGATAGATCTTGCCGTCGAGACGAATAAGTATCGCTTCGCGCTTGAAGGCTACTTGGAAATGGGGAAAAAAGAAAACAGTTCACAGTTCAAACTTCATGCGGGACGATATACCGATGCTCGTCAAGAAGTATTCCTTGACGTCGAATTTTCACCCGGTAATATCAGATGGGGATTTTTGCCCGGATGGTCTTATCATGCGAATGAAAAAACGTGGCTCGGGATAAAATATAACCTCAATGAAAGCGAAGAATGGCTCTTTTTGGAAGAAGCGCTTGCCGACCGCTGGAAATTGCGTGCGGAGCTGTGTCCGAAAAGCGGTGATTTTGAGGCAGGACTCAGATATCGACTGTATGATTTCTTCAGCTTGGAGTACGTTATCAGAGAAGACGATAAATGGCTTCGTTTGATCGGTAATTTATAGTATTCCTTGAAGAAAAGTTAGAATTCTGTTATAATTTAAAGGAACTTATGATCGGCATAGCCGATATTCGCCAACAGGCAAAAAAGGAGAAATTTATTATGATGAGATTAGAGAAAAAACAGATTAAAATGATCACGCTCAGCATCGTAGCGTTCTTTATCGTGAGCATTGTGGGTATCGCAATGTCGCAGAACGAACAACTTCAAGTTGCCGGTGCAGCTCCTGCATCGAGTGTCGGTGTTGTTGATTATCAGGCATTGATGGCAATGCATCCTGACATGGCAAAAGCACAGGCTGAGTTCGAAACTGCTGCAGCGGAAGCACAAAAAACGTTCGATGCAAAATCGGTCGGCATGAATGATAAGGAAAAACAAGATTACTTCATGCAGCTCCAGCAGAACCTCGGTAACAAACAGCAGGCTCTTATCGATCCTATCATCAAAAAAGTAGAAGATGCGATCAAAGCTGTTGCCGACAAAAAAGGTTTGAGCGTCGTTGTTGATAAAAACCAAGTTGTATACGGTGGTCAAGACATTACGCAAGAGGTCGCTAAAAACTTCAAATAATCAGCAAGCATTATGCGGCCCCGTAAAAAATAATTCTTGCAATGTTTCGGTGCCGAGCAGGGTAACCTGCTCGGCTCTTTATTAGGAAGGGTGATTCAATGAACAGTCGAACGAAGCTCGGGATCGCGGTCGTCGCTGCTCTTATCATCGGGGTTGGCGGATATTTCGGATGGGGGAACTTTTCGATGCCGTCAAGCGGTCAAGAAGCCCAATCGAAAATGGTAAGTACCGAAAAGTTCGGTGTCCTTGAATCGATGCGTGCCGTCAAGGCACATCCGCGATATGGTGAGATCGAGGCGCTCGAACGTGAGATAAAAGAGCTGCAGCAAACGATGCAAGCGAAGCTTGAACGCGGTAAGATGATGACGATGTCGCAGGGACTTCCGATGGCGGTGTCGCAAAGCATGACAGCAGGTCAGCAGGCACTCTATGCCGAGGCGAATCAAAAGCTTGCCGCAAAAGAAACAGAGCTCAACAAGCGCTTGGCAGAAGCCGATCTTGCCAAACGAAAAGCGGCAAGTGAAGAATTTGCCAAACTGCGTGGTCAGATCACAGAAGAATATAAATTGCCGATCTTCAATATCAAGCTGAAACTCGAGACTTTGAAAATTTCTGATGAAGAACGTGCTTCGCTCGAAAAACAGATGCAATCGCTCAAGCAGGAAGAGGATTCCAAACTGGGCGCGGCATATCAAGCGATCGCGAGAAAAATGACAGAAGAAATGATGGCAGAACAAAAAGCTGCCTCCGAAGAGATGCAAGCATATATGCAGCAGATCGGCGAAGAATACAGTCTTATGACATCTGCCAAGACGGGTCAACCGAACGAGGCGATGATGGCTGAGATCAACGAACTGAATCGCAAGCTCAAAGCTGATATAGAAGCAAGCGAAAAAGTATATAATGAAAAACGCGAACAACAAGAAGAGATCAAAAGCATGATCTTAAAAGATATCAGAGCAGAAGTAGAACGGATCGCGATCGAAGAAGGATTGACGATCGTACTTAGCGATGTTCGTGCGAATGTCACGGCTCTTGACATCACCGATAAGGTGATCGAAGCGTGCAAAAAGCAAGAACAACAGTAAGATGAATGGAGGAATATCAAGATGAAGATGAAAAAAGGATTGCTTGTTGGCATGGCATTGATGGGCACGTTACTCGTAGCAGGCTGCGGCTCCGAACCGCAGTTCGGCGTATTGGACGGACAGCGTGTTATGGCAGAAAGTCCGAAGATCCAGGCTATCCAGCAGGAATTGCAGACGAAAGGCGAAGCAATGCAGGAACAGCTCCGCAAAGACCAGAGATCGATGTCTGCCGCACAGTTTGCCAAAAAACAAAAAGAAACGATGCAGGAATTCATGGTGATCAGAAAAGGTCTCGAAACACAGCTCGAAGCAACGATGGAAACGGCAACGAGCGAAGTTGCGGCTGAAAAGAAACTCAACTTGATCCTTTATAAACAGGGTGTTGCACAAGGCGGCATCGATGTAACGGACGACGTTATCAAAAAATTGCAGTAAAAAAGGAGGGGGCATATAGATGAAAAAGACGTTAAAAGAAATCGCAGAAATGATCGGTGGCGTATGCACTGACGCACCGGAATTGGAGATCCACGCATTGTCTGATATCGACCATGCAGGCCCGAATCATCTGACCTTTGCCGTTCCCCCTCATTTGGAAAAAGCAGAAGCATCGAATGCAGGTGCCGTTATCATCGGCATGGACGTAGAAACGTTCGCAAAACCTGCCATTCGTGTTGCTAACCCGCGTGCGGCTTTCGCGCAGCTCCTGGCAGCGTTCTCGCCGCGTGCGGAAGTCAAACGCGGTATCCACCCGACTGCCGTTATCGGCGAAAATGTCAAACTCGGTGAAAACGTTGCCATCATGGCATACGCTGTCCTTGACGACAACGTAACAGTCGGCGACAACACCGTTATCTATCCGCACACGTATGTCGGTGTCGGCGCACAGATCGGCGCGGATACGATCCTCTATCCGAACGTGACGATCTACGAAGGCTGCCGTGTCGGTGACCGCAACATCATCCACAGCAGTACCGTTATCGGCAGTGACGGCTTCGGCTTTGCTACCAAAGACGGCGTTCATCACAAAGTTCCGCAGATCGGCAACACCATCTTGGAAGATGACGTTGAAATTGGCGCGCACGTTGGTATCGACCGTGCCGCAATGAACAGCACCATCGTTGGTAAAGGTACCAAGATCGACAACCTCGTTCACCTCGGCCACAACGTCGTATTGGGCGAAGGCTGTCTCGTTGTTGCGCAGACAGGCATCTCGGGCTCGACGATCGTCGGCCACCACGTTACTTTCGGCGGACAATGCGGTACCGTCGGCCATATCAATATCGGCAGCAACTCTGTGCTTGCGGCACGCAGTGGTCTTATCGCAGACGTACCGGAAAAATCGTTCTACGCAGGATTCCCGGCAGGCCCGCACGTCAACTGGCTCCGTCAGGAAGCATCGGCACGTAAAGTTCCCGACCTTATCAAACAGATGAAAAAAATGGAAAAACGATTGGCTGAACTTGAAAGCAAGTCGTAATATTGGGAGAATACGATGAAGCGAACGATAACAGCCGTATGTGCGGCACTTCTTCTCACGACGGGCATGGCACAAGCCGCTCCGACGGTAACAGGCTCGACGGGTATGCTCTATACACCGACAGCAGACGTTCTGCGTGACGGGCATTTCTCGCTCGGATATCATCATCTCGAAGACGGTGATGCTTATACAGTCGGCTATGGTATGTCGAACGCTTGGGAGATCAGTGCGGCAACGATCGACTATAACGGCGACCATGGAAGGGACTTGTACCTGAATACAAAATTTTCGCTGATGTCGGAGAACGTCGTGCGTCCCGGTATTGCCATCGGGATGGAAGATGCTCTCGATGAATACGATCGAACCTTCTATGCCGTAGCCAGCAAAGCCCTTCCGCTTGGGCTTCGTATCCATGCGGGGATCGGCGACGGACGATTCGACGGTGTATTCGGTGGTATCGAAAAAACCTTCAATCCGCTTGGTGTTACAGGCTCTTCGATATTTCCTGCCACTACGCTCAGCGCGGAATACGATGGCAAAGAAATGATATACGGACTTCGTCTTGCGATCGTCCCCGGACTCAAAGCGCATGCCGCTTGGCGTGATGGCGACACGTATGTCGGTCTTACATTCACATATTGATAAGCATAAAAGCAGACCCTATCAAGGTCTGCTTTTTTCTTTTGTTTGATGCCCATAATCTCTCATCTGTTCGGGCAAGATATACCGTAGTATAAGCGGATGGATAAAGGGCGTGAGACATGATGATAGGCAAAAAGATCATATTGCTCCTTGTTATCAGTATCCTTCTCGGCACAGCCGCCTCCAACTTGATCGCCGAAATAGCGAACGGATATTTTCACACTACGATGGACAGCCTTGTCGGACAATACGGCGAATATGACTTTATCGTGCAAGTACAAGAAGAGAAAAAAGAAGAAGCCAAGCCTGTGTTGGAAGAGGTACTATCACAACATTTTGCGGGCGGGCACTATCAAGAAGCACCTGTCATCGGCGGTCGGGCGAATTTTTTTGTTGCGATACCCGATGCGTATAAAACAAAAGCTGTCTATGAACGGATCGATTCATACTTTACCGTCCTCCCCGGCGCGGCAGGGCTCAGCATTATCAGCGAACCGCGATTCAGTATCCGAGGTGTACCGCAAGGTGCGCTCGAATCGGTCAGGCGCGAGCTCGAACGGCTCGAAGGTGTGCGGTTCGTCTTTCTTGATGGGCCGACTATCCATGTAATGATACGCGATATGGCAGACAGTGCGCGCCTGCAAGAAGAAGCCGCCCGCATCCTTACCGACAATCGCGTCATAGAAGTCAGATTCCCTGTGGGGGCAGAGCCCGACTCGCCTGCTCGGCTGGGTGAAGAACTGGCAAGAAAGCTCCAAGCAGAATATCATCCCGACTTCGTTCGCTATGTGTCTATCGACGAACAGCGCGGAGAAGAAGCGCGACTTAGAAGCGTGTTGTCCGAGATGAAGCGATTCTTGGCGGCGTATCGGTCGAAGGTGACGATAACGATGACGGAAGGCGGGCGGCTGGCGGTCGGTGATATCGTTTCGCTCAAAAGCGATAACGGGAAAGCGTCGGCTCGCATAACAGCTGTCCGCGGTCAAACGGCGACTGCGCATATCACAGCGGGCGATGCGTCGGAGATCGGCGTAAATAGTGCCGTGTATCGCTATGATGAACAGATGACAGAAACGCTCGTCGGAGAGGCAGTAACAGATAACCCGCGTCATAGACTTGCGCAGGTAGTCGGCTCTGTCGGGGACTTGTCCGCAGTCTTGCCACAGAGCGGAGAAGATGTCGGCACGTTCCTGCAAGATGCGGAAATGATACTCGCGGACTACGACGCGAAACTGTCGGCAGTGCAGAGCACGGCGAGCGAGATGGAAAAACTCTCCGCTATTGTCGGCAGAGCGTCGGATGAACTGGCGAGTGCCGACACGACGAAACTGCGCGATGACCTTGCGCGCGCAACGAAAGCTGTCGACAATGTCGGCAGGTGGTTGTCGCTCGTTTCGTGGGCAAGCCGTGACGTACGCGAAGCCAAAGCATCGCTTGCCGAAGTCGAACAGCATATGGTCACGCTCGGCACATATCTTGATGAATTCCATACGCGCACACAAGAAGCCGAGAAGGTCAAGCGATTTTTTGGGGATATGACGGCAAGCACGAGACGGACGGTAGATGCGCTCGAGGGATTTGACGCGAAGCGTGTACAAGCATCGCTCGTACAGGCGGAGAAGAGCCTGCGCGCACTCGTTGAGACTGATATCGCATCGCTTACGGACGAAATGCAGTCTGTCATGGGGGCGCTTCCCGCCATGCGAGATGACGATATCGACGAGACGATAACGATGCTGGATCGCTTGATAGACGGGCACCTGGTGCCAAACAAGCGTATCCAGCTCCTGACGACAGGACAGCTTACGGCAGAGATGGCTGCGCCGACGATATACGAGATGGTAGGACACGATAACGTGAGTATCAACGAAAGCGAACTCGGTATCATCGAGCCGAACACGTATCTCGAAGTGTATCAGATGCTCCATGAAGTCAAACGAGTATTGGCGGGATTGACGGCGGTCGTATGTACGGTACTGTTTATGGTGCTCGACCATACGGCTGTTATCAGCATGATGAAACTGCGTTACAGACAGCGGTACGGACGCGGAGATGACCGCATCCGTCAAAGCGTAAGACGGCTGTGGCAGGAAGCCTACGGCTACGGCTGGTGTGTCGGTATGGTTCTCTTGACGAGCATTTTTTACCTGGCGGGCGGCGGTGTGCCGTATCTGCCGTTTATCGTGATACCTGTTATCGGTGGGATGCTCGGTCTTGTCGTCGCGCGATATGCCGAACGGATCAGCCCCGTGTCGGAAGACGAGATCATGGCAGGCGAGTCGCTCGGTATGAGTGACGGCGAGATATTGACAGAGATCGTTATCCCGAGTGCCAGACCGGGCCTATTGCAGCTGCTCAACAGACGTACACTCAGATTCCGATAGGAGAGATGGCATTGCTGACAGTGAAAAATATACGAAAAACGTATGGCGATACGATCGCCGTCGATGATGTATCGTTTTCGGTGCGGGCGGGAGAGACCGTCGCCATCATGGGGCCGAGCGGCTGCGGCAAATCGACGACGATACGCATGATAAACAAACTCGTCGTACCCGACAGCGGTTCTGTCTTCGTAGACGGTCATGATGTGCTTGCTCTTTCATCGAACGAACTTCGACAGATGCGTAAACGGATCGGATTCGTCTTTCAATCGTTTCGGCTCATCGGGCGGTTGACGGCAAGAGAAAACGTCATGCTCGGGCTCGTAACAGACGGTATGGTAAAAGAAGAAGCCGCTCTTATTGCCGATGAGATGCTGGCCAAAGTCGGTATGCAGGCACATCGAGATGATCTGCCGAGAGAACTGTCGGGTGGTGGTCAGCAGCGAGTGGCTATCGCGCGTGCGCTTGCGTTTCATCCGCCGGTGATACTATGGGACGAGCCGACCGCATCGCTCGACCCCATCTTGGTGCGGGAAGTCCTCCTTATCATGGAAGAACTGGCCGAAGATCGTGCCGCGGCAATGGTCGTCGTCACGCACGAACTGCCGTTCGCGCTCCGTGTTGCCGACAGGATACTCCTCATGGACAAAGGGCGCATCGTCGAAGAAGGCACGCCTGCGGACGTCTTTGGTCATCCGCGTTCCGATATCGGCAGGCGGTATCGAGATCTGATGGCATATCAGACGGATACGACGCGTAGTACGTTATAAGCGGATAGGGAGGAGAAAACGAAAGAGAAGTGCCGAAAATTCGCTTTTTGTACAGAAAAAAGAGAAGAAACGGGGCATAACTCTTGCGGTATAGAAGATAATTATGTACAATATAAGGAGGTATTTGTATCAAGGAGGATCGTATATGCAGCATCAAAAGACGCTCGCGCGTTCTATCTCGTATACGGGAATTGGACTACATTCGGGAAAAGACGTAACGATAACGCTTCATCCCGCAGAAGAACATACAGGCATCGTATTTAAGCGTGTCGACTTGCCTTCTCAGCCCTCGGTTCGTGCCGTGGCAGGCAATGTCACGAATACGATGCGAGCAACGACGCTCGAAGAAGGCGAAGCCAAAGTGTTCACGGTAGAACACTTGATGGCTGCATTCCATGTAATGGGCGTAACGAACTGTCTTGTGGAGATCACCTCTCCCGAACCGCCTGTGGCAGACGGCAGTGCCAAGCTCTTCATCGGCTTGATCGAAGAAGCAGGCATCGCGGAGCAGCAAGCAGAGCAGAATATCCATGTGATCGATAAAGCGTATACCGTGCGCGACGGCGACAAATTCATCACCGTCGTACCGTATGACGGATTCAGAGTATCGTTTACCTCTGTCAATCCGCATCCGTATATCGGTATTCAATACGGTGACTATGAGATCACGCCCGACGAATTCAAACGGGAAATATCGAATGCACGTACCATCGCGTTCGCGCATGAGATCGAAGCACTCCAAAAGATGGGCCTCGGTCTTGGCGGCAGCATGGAAAACGTAGTCATCTATGACAAAGAACAGGCACTCAATCCGCTTCATTATCCGGATGAATTGGTGCGTCACAAGATCCTTGACGTTGTTGGCGATTTGGGCTTGACAGGCGGCCTTCGCGGTCATGTCATCGCAGTCAAATCGAGCCATGCACTCAATACACAACTTGCGAAATTGATCGTCGCAGCAAAAGAATAGGAGGAAGTAAATATGATCTTGACTTCGGCTGAAATTAAAGAAATTTTACCGCATCGTTATCCGATGCTTTTGGTTGACCGTATCACCTCACTCGAACCGCTCGTAAGAGCAACGGGCATCAAAAACGTAACACATAACGATCCGTTCTTCGAAGGCCATTTTCCTGATCGTCCGATCATGCCGGGCGTATTGATCCTCGAAGCAATGGCACAGGTCGGCGGTATCGCCCTCATGTATCCGGAAGAACACCGCGGTAAACTTGCTGTATTCGGCGGTATGGACAAAGTAAAATTCCGCAAACAAGTCGTGCCGGGCGATCAGCTCGTGATGCATGCAGAGATCCTTCGTATCAAAGGCACCATGGGTAAGATCCATTGCCGTTCGTTCGTTGACGATCAGCTTGCGGCAGAAGGCGAATTCATGTTCGCACTCGTATAAACGAAATCGATCGATAATCGGTGATAACCTGCCGAAAACGTGAGAATGCGGAAGATATATCGCATTCAAGCGTGATTTTGGCAAAAAACAGAGTACATAAAGCAGTTCATTGTTTTGGACTATATAATTGATGTCATAACAGATTTTTGGCTAACAGATACAATTTGTTGGAATTTGGAAGAGCAGAAGGAGTTGTTGCGCTGATGAAAACACAACAGGTGGCAGATTCGTTGCGGGATATCCATGAGACCGCAGTGATTCACCCGGGCGCGCGAATTGGAGAAAATGTAAAAATCGGTCCGTATGCTGTCATTGGAGAGAATGTTGAGATCGGAGAAGGTACTTCGATCGGAGCACATGCTGTTATAGATGGTTGGACGACTATTGGTAAGAACTGCAAGATTTTCCACAGCTGTTCTATCGGTTGTGAACCGCAGGACTTGAAGTTCCACGGAGAAAAAAGTTACACGATCATCGGAGACAATACGATGATCCGCGAATATGCAACGGTGCACCGTGCAACGGGCGAAGAAGAAGTGACGAAAGTCGGTTCGAATTGCTTGTTGATGGCATATACGCACGTTGCACATAACTGCATCATCGGCAACAACGTTATCATGTCGAATGCGGGTATGTGTGCAGGCCATGCGATCGTTGAAGATCGTGCCGTTATCGGCGGTATGGCAGGCGTTCATCAGTTCGTTAAGATCGGTCGCAACGCAATGGTCGGCGGCTTGTCGAAGATCACGCAGGATATCCCGCCGTACGTTATCGTCGACGGTAATCCGAGCTACGTTGCAGGCCTCAACAGCGTTGGTATGTCGCGTGCGGGCATCAGCCCTGCGGCACGCCGCAATATCAAAAAAGCCTACAAGATCCTCTTCCGTTCGGGTCTTAGCTTGTCGGAAGCGATCGCGGTGATCGAACAAGACGTAGAGTCTTGCGAAGAGATCGAACATTTTGTACGTTTCTTGCGCGGTGCGGATCGTGGTATCTGTCGTATGCGCAGAGACAACAACGATTAAGGAGAGCGTTCCATGAAAAAAGTTGGATTATTGGCCGGTAACGGTAATTTGCCGATCCTGTTCACGCAGGCGGCGCGTTCGATGGGTATGGAGGTCATCGTTATCTCCCTCGTTGCGGATGCACAAGTAGCGATTTTGAAACAAGTTGCAAATAAAGTTCATGAGATCAGCGTCGGCCAGCTCGATGCGATCATTCGTACGCTCAAAGAAGAAGGCGTGACAGAAGTAACGATGCTCGGCAAAGTAACGAAAGAGCACCTCTTCAGCGGTACGGTCCCCGATATGAGAATGCAGAAGCTTCTGTTCTCGCTTCCGGATAAAAAAGATGATACGATGATGCTCGCGCTCGTAAAAGAGCTCGCGGGCGAAGGTATCAAGGTATTTGATCAGACGCTTCTTATCAAACAGCTCATGCCGCCTGTCGGCGTACTTACGAAACGTCAACCGACGGAAGCTGAACTTGCCGACATGGAGTTCGGACTTGCTGCGGCTCGCGAGATCGGTCGTATGGATATCGGTCAGACAGTCGTTGTCAAAAACAGAGCATTGATGGCAGTAGAAGCAATTGAAGGTACAGACGCTTGTATCAAACGCGGCGGTCTTCTCGGCCGCGGTGGGGTCGTTGTTGCCAAAACAGCGAAACCGCAGCAGGATCTTCGTTTTGACGTACCTGCTATCGGCGTGAAAACGCTTGAATCTATGATCGAAGCAAAAGCCAGTGCGCTTGTTATCGAAGCGGGCAAAACGCTCGTTGTCGACCAGGCACGTGTTGTACAGATGGCTGACGAAGCCGGCATTGCGATTGCTGTAATGGAATAGGAAACAGATACGCGATGGACGCAGTGACAGCGAAAGCGAATAAGCGGCGTGAATCGCGTTTTTGTTATATAACAAGATAAGTAGTATGGAGGTAGACAGGGTTGCTGAAAGTCATGTTTTCGGTCGGCGAAGCATCGGGCGACTTGCACGGTGCGAGCGTGGCAAAAGAACTGAAACAGAATATGCCGCAGATAGAGATGTTCGGTATGGGTGGCGCGAAGATGCGTGAAGCGGGCGTCGATATCTGCTATGATATTGCCGACCTCGGTGTGATCGGTGTGGCGGAAGTCATCAAAAACTTACCGCGTTTCTTCAAGCTCAGAGACGATCTCGGTCGCTTGATGGACGAGCGTAAGCCCGACGTCGTTGTCGTCATCGACTATGCCGACTTTAACATGCGTCTTGCCAAAGTCGCCAAAGACAAAGGCATTCCTGTCGTATCGTATATCAGTCCGTCGGCATGGCTGTGGCGCAAAGGCCGTGCCAAAACGGTAGCGAAGAATGTAGCCAGAGTAGCCGCCATCTTCCCGATGGAAGCAAAAGTCTACGAAGAAGCAGGGGCAGCCGTCACGTTCGTCGGTCATCCGCTTCTCGATATCGTCAAACCGAAACGGACAAAAGAAGACGCGTATCGTCACTACGGTGCGGACAGATCTTCGCCCATCATTTTGCTCCTCCCGGGCAGTCGCCTGCAGGAGATCAACGGACTTTTGCCGCCGATGCTCGAAGCGGCAGAAGAGATCGCACGACAAAAACCGAACGCGCAGTTTTATCTTCCGCTTGCGCCGACTGTGCCCGACGAGCTCGTCGCGCCGATGCTTGAGCGCGTCAATGTCAAGGTCAACTGCACGCGAGACGGTGTACATGACCTCATGCAGATCGCTACGATGGGTATCGCGGCAAGCGGTACCGTCACGCTCGAAGCGGCGATCTTACAGATGCCGATGGTCGTCGTCTACAAGGTGGCCAAGCTTACCTACTGGATCGGACGCATCGTGCTCGACTTGCCCAATTACAGCTTGCCGAATATCGTAGGCGGCAGACGCATCGTGCCCGAGCTTATCCAGCACGAGGCCAATGCAGCAAGGATTCTCGAAGAATCCATGAAACTTCTCGAAGATGAAGCGTACTATCGTCAGATGAAAGACGGCCTTAGCGAAGTTCTTCATCGCCTCGGCGAAGGCGGTGCCGTCGCAAAAGTCGCACGTGTCATCGAAGAAGTAGGAAATAAGGAGAAATAAAAATGAATAAAAGAAACAGCTATAAACGCCTGTTTTCATATATCAGACCGTATACGGGACGACTCATTATGGCGATGTTGTGCGCGATGCTCGCGGCAGGAGCCAACCTCTACGTGCCGTGGCTCATCAAAGGCGTCATCGACCAAGTCCTTGCCGACAAGGATATGATGATGCTCAACCTCATCGCGATCAGTATCGTAGTAGCATTCTTCTTGCGCGGCGTATTCCTCTACGGTCAACATTACTTGATGTCGTATATCGCACAAAAAGTCATCATCGACGTGCGTGACGCCATCTATCGTAAATTGCAAAAACTGCCCATCTCGTATTTTGAAAAACGCCAGACAGGTACCGTCATGAGTTACGTCACGAACGACGTTGCCGCAATGCAGGCAGGTCTTGCCGACCACGTTATCGACATGATAACCGAAGGCGTTATCCTCATCGGTTCGTTTGCGATGATGTGCTGGCTCCATTGGAAACTGACACTTCTCACACTTATCATCGTACCGCTCGTCGGCTACACCATGAACATCTTCGGACGAAAATTGAAGCAGACGAGCTTTACGATGCAAGAACGTGTCGCAGATATCACCTCGCTTTTACAAGAAGCACTCTCTGCTATCCGCGTTATCAGATCGTTCGTTCGCGAAGAATATGAGATACAGCGATTCGCCAATCAGAACCAAGCCAACTTCATCGCACAGATGAAAAATGCGAAATTGATGTCGATGCTTGCTCCAGTCGTTGAATTCTTGGCAGCGATCAGCGTCACACTCATTCTTTGGTACGGCGGGATGGAAGTTATCGACGGCCATTTGACCGCAGGTGCACTCATCGCGTTCCTCGTATACGCAGTCAACTTATCGAACCCGATCAAACGCTTGAGCCGTGTATACGGCAACATCCAAAAAGCCATCGCCGCGGCAGAACGTGTATTCGCCGTACTTGATACGGAAGAAGAGATCACCGACGCGCCCGATGCGAAAAAAATGCCGATCGTCAAAGGCAATGTAAAACTTACTGATGTAAAATTCTCGTATGTAGAAGGCGAACTTGCGATCAAAGGTATCTCGATGGAAGCACAGACCGGACAGATGATAGCCATCGTCGGTGCCAGCGGCAGCGGTAAATCGACCATCGCCAACCTGATCCCTCGTTTCTACGACATCCAATCGGGTTCTATCGAGATAGACGGATACGATATCCGCTCGGTCACCCAGCGATCGCTCCGCGAACAGATCGGTATCGTACCGCAAGAGACGGTGCTCTTCAACGGCAGCGTATACGACAACATCCGTTACGGCAACCTTGACGCGACAAAAGAAGAGATCATCGCGGCGGCCAAAGCGGCCAACGCGCATGAATTCATCACGCAGATGACGGACGGATATGAAACGCAGATCGGTGAACGCGGTGCGCTCCTCTCGGGCGGTCAGCGTCAACGTATCGCCATCGCACGCGCGATACTCAAAGACCCACAGATACTCATCCTCGACGAAGCAACGAGCGCGCTCGATACCGAGAGCGAAAAGATCGTACAAGAAGCACTCGACAAACTCCTTGTCGGCAGAACGAGCTTCGTCATCGCTCATCGTTTATCGACGATCGTTCGCGCCGATGTCATCATCGTCATGGAACGCGGTGTGATCGTTGAACGCGGTACGCATGAAGAGCTGCTTGAAAAAGGCGGCATTTACAGCAAACTCCACCAAATGCAGCAACGTGATAAACAAGAAGAAAACTAACAGCGGGAGGAAACGTCTCGATGCAATATTTATATAATATCGTGGCTATTCTGCTCGTCATTGTGGCAACACCGGTACTCATCTATCGCGCGATCCGCGAAGACGGATTCGTCGAACGTGTCCGTCAAAGCATTTTCGGACAAGTACCGCAAGACGATGTAGATCGTGTAGCAGGCAAAAACTGCATCTGGCTTCACGCGGCATCGGTCGGTGAGATCGTAGCGGCAAGTCCGCTCGTCAAAGAATTCCACAAAGAATTCCCACGCCGTCCTATCCTCGTATCGGTCGTAACATCCAGCGGTTACGACATGGCCAAACGCATCTTAAAAGATGCCGACAGCATCATTTATTTCCCGATGGACTTGCCGTTTTTGGGCGAACGCGTCATAAAACGTATCCGTCCGGGCGTATTCATGCCTGTCGAAACAGAACTATGGCCCAACTTCTTAAAAGCGATCCGCAAATATAAGATACCCGCAATGATGGTCAACGGTCGTATCAGCGACAAGAGCGTAAAACGCTACCATTACTTGCGCGGACTGCTCAAAGACATGCTCGGCACGATCGACAAATTCTGCATGCAGTCGCCGATCGATGCGCAATATATCATCCAACTCGGTGCAGACCCGTCGCTCGTCACCGTAACAGGCAACACCAAGTTTGACCAAACGTATACGAGCGTCAGCGAATCGGAACGTGAAGAGCTCTGCGAAAAACTTCATCTGACGGGCGCGTATCCGATCCTTATGGCGGGCAGTACCCATCGCGGAGAAGAAGAGATCCTTCTCGAATCGTTCCTCAAGATCAAAAAAGAATATCCGAAAGCCAAATTGATCCTTGCGCCGCGTGATATCATGCGTGCAGGCGATCTTTCCCGTATGGTGCAGAAAAAAGGCATGACAAGCATCCTCCGTACCGAAGCAGACAAAGCGGGCGGCGGAGATGTCATCCTCCTCGATACCATCGGCGAACTCGGACGTCTCTACAGTGTCGGCGACATCGTATTCGTCGGCGGTAGCCTTATCGAACAAGGCGGTCACAACATCTTAGAACCTGCCGCACACGGCAAAGCCATCCTCGTCGGACCGTATATGTTCAACTTCAAAGACAGCTACGCGCTCTTTTCGGGTCGCGGTGCTTGTCTGACCGTGCATAACGAAACAGAACTGACCGACACAGTACTTCGCCTTATGAAAAACAGCGAAGAAAAACGCGCCATGGAAGAACAGACGCTTCAGATCATCGCCGAAAACGGCGGTGCCGCGCTCAAAAGCCGTGAAGAACTCAGAGAACTCCTCGATCGCGTCGGCGAACGCCGCGTATCGGTCCACAAAGAACGCTTCCTCGATCACAAGGAACGCGTCATGCAGTACCTCTACACACTCGTGTATAACGGAGAAGAAGGATTCTTCCGCTCGAGCGTACTTGCACTTCTCAGATTCTGTTCCATCATCTACGGTGCGATGGTATCGTTAAACCTTGGTCTGTTCAAAAAAGGTATCCTTCCGCAGACCAAACTCAATGCGACAGTTATCAGTCTCGGTAACATCACCGTCGGCGGTACGGGCAAAACACCGACAGCCGAACGCATCGCGAAATGGATACGCGACGACGGACACCGCGTAGCCATCCTCAACCGCGGTTATCGTGCCAAATGGAAAGGCAGCGTCGGTGTCGTATCCGACGGCTCCAAGATCTACATGTCGGCAAGCGAAGCAGGCGACGAAGCATACCTCCTTGCCAAAAACCTGCCCGGCGTTGCCGTTATCATCGGCAGCGACCGCTCCAAAACAGGTGCACACGCGATCAGCAAACTCGGCGTTGACGTACTCATCTTAGACGATGGTTATCAGCACTGGAAACTCGACCGCGATCTTGACATCGTACTCATCGACGCGGCAGCCAACAGCTTTGGCAACAACTACATCTTGCCGCGCGGCACCCTTCGCGAAACGCTCCCGAACCTTGATCGTGCCGATATCTGCCTCTTGACCAAAGTCGACCAAGCAGAAGAAGGCAACTGCGAGCGTGTCTGCGATACCATCCGCAAATATAATCAGCATGCGCCGATCATCCAAAGTATCCATGACTCCGTATGCTTCCTTGAAATAGCCGACTGGTACAAAAGCATCCCCGACAGCGAAGTCGACCTCGAAGCGATCAAAGGACAACGCATCATCGCCTTCTCGGCGATCGGTAACCCGAAATCGTTCGAACAATCTATCGCAAGCCGCGGTGCTCAGATCGTCGATGCGATCCGTTTCCAAGACCATCACGAATACACCATGGCAGAAATGCAGGACATCTTGGAAAGCGCAGTCCAAAAAAATGTATGTGCGCTCGTCACGACAGAAAAAGACGCCGTCAAGATACCGCCGGAGTTCATCCACTCCAAACGCGGACTTCCGGTCTATATCTTGAAAATGGAACTGAAAATTTTGCCGTCGCATGAAGAATTCTTGCAGGCAATCAAGCAGAAAATGAAGAATTAATAAATGTTAAGGGGAAATTACAATGAACGTTTTGTGTGTCATTCCGGCACGATACGCATCGACGCGTCTGCCGGGCAAACCGCTGGCTGATATTGCGGGCAAACCGATGATCCAGAGAGTATACGAACGAGCAAGTCAGGCAACTGTACCGAACGCGGTACTCGTTGCGACCGACCATCCGCTCGTAGAAGAAGCTGTCAAGAAATTCGGTGGCATCGTCATGATGACCTCTCCCGACCACCCGACAGGAACAGACCGTCTGGCAGAAGTAGCAGGCTCGTATACCGATGCCGACGTCATCATCAACGTACAAGGCGACGAACCGCTCATCGCGCCCGATGTCATCGACAGACTCGCGATGCTCTTCGACGAAGATGAAACGCTCCAGATGGCGACCGTCATCACAAAACTCGATGCGGAAGAAGCGGCCGATCCGAACGCGGTCAAATGCGTAACGGATAAGAAGGGCAATGCGCTCTACTTCTCGCGCTCGCTCATCCCATATCCGCGTGTTCAAGGTAAAGCCCCCATCTATAAGCATATCGGTATCTATGCATACCGTCGCGACTTCCTTCTTGCGTATGCGAAGATGGCACCGACACCGCTCGAACAAGCCGAATCGCTCGAACAGCTTCGTGCGCTCGAAAACGGCTTTGCCATCAGAACCATCTTTACCGACCATCAATTCATCGGTATCGATACGAAAGAAGACCTAGAAAGAATCAACCGACTCTTTTTGGAAAAGGAGATATAAGATATGAACATTGTGAAATTCGGCAATATTGAAGTTGGCGGACAAAATCCGCTCGTACTCTTGGCAGGTCCGTGCGTCCTCGAAGGATATGAACGCAGTCTCAAAATCGGACGTGCGATCAAAGAGATCACCGACCGTCTCGGTGTTCCGTATGTATTCAAAGCATCGTTCGACAAAGCGAACCGCTCGTCGTACAAAGCATACCGCGGCCCCGGTATCGACGAAGGCCTCGAAATGCTCGCGGCTATCAAAAAAGAACTCGGCGTACCTGTCGTCAGCGACGTCCATGAATGCGACCAGATCGAAAAAGCTGCCAAAGTTCTTGACATCATGCAGATCCCGGCATTCCTTTGCCGTCAGACAGACCTTCTCGAAACAGTCGCGAAAAGCGGTTGTGTCGTCAATGTCAAAAAAGGTCAGTTCCTTGCACCCGACGACATGAAAAACGTCGTTGACAAATTGAAACATGCA
>JAFPBC010000216.1 GCA_017390595.1 Selenomonadales bacterium
GACGAAGAAGCGGCAGCACGATTGAAGGCGAAATATCACGGCGAGACAGAGATCCTTGCAGGAAAAGAAGCACTCCTTACGGCAGTCACGCTTCCCGAGGTAGACGTCGTTGTTACGGCAGTCGTTGGTTTCGCGGGACTTCGCCCGACCATTGCGGCGATCCGTGCGAAAAAAGATATCGCGCTTGCGAACAAAGAGACACTCGTTGCGGCAGGCGAGATCGTGATGCGTGAGGCAAAAGAAGCAGGTGTAGCTATCCTTCCTGTTGACAGCGAACACAGCGCGCTGTTCCAATGCTTGCAGGGCGAACCTGCCGAAGGCGTATCGAGACTTCTCCTTACGGCATCGGGCGGCCCGTTCCGCGGTTGGTCGCGCGAAGAGTTGGCGAACGTAACGGTAGAAGACTGTCTCAAGCACCCGACATGGGCGATGGGACAGAAGATCACGATAGACTCGGCATCGCTTGCGAACAAGGGCCTCGAAGTTATCGAGGCAAAATGGCTCTACGGCGTTGACTACGATCAGATCGAAGTCGTCGTACATCCGCAGAGCATCGTTCACTCGATGATCGAGTATCAAGACGGTTCGGTCAAAGCACAGCTCGGACTTCCCGACATGAGACTTCCGATACAGTATGCGCTGACGTATCCGGAGCGCGTTCACAACACGTTCCCGAAAATGAACTTCTATCAGATGAAAGACTTGTCGTTCCACGAGCCCGATATGGAGACATTTGCCGCGCTTCGCTATGCGTATGATGCAGGCAAGATCGGCGGAACGATGCCGTGTGTATTCAACGCGGCGAATGAGGAAGCTGTCTATGCGTTCCTCAAGAAAAAACTTCGATTCCTCGATATTTACGAATTGATCGACATGACGATGAAGGCACACGAAGTCGTCATGAACCCGACGCTCGACGATCTGTTTGAAGCAGATGCATGGGCGCGTCAGTTCGTACAAGACAAAATAAAAGATAGATAAAGGGAGGACCTTTTTTGTTGACTACAGCTAGCTCAATGCTGATCATGGTTTTGGCATCGATATTTGTATTTGGGCTCCTCGTTTTTGTTCACGAGCTGGGGCATTTTTTGACGGCGAAATCCGTAGGGATGCGTGTTGAAGAGTTTGCTCTCGGATTCGGGAAAAAGGTCGTAGGATTCCAAAAAGGTGAGACGTTTTATTCCTTGCGTGCGATACCGCTCGGAGGGTTTAACCGAATTTCGGGGATGGATCCCGAAGAAGAGCTCGATGAACGTTCTTATTCCTCGAAACCGTTATGGGCGCGTATGTTCGTCATCGTAGCGGGTTCTGTGATGAATTTCATCCTGCCTGTGTTGTTGTTCTTCATCGTTATCATGTCATCGGGTATCAGTCTTCCGTCGAACGAACCTGTTCTCGGTGAGATGATCGATAACAAGCCTGCTGTCATGGCGGGGCTTGAAGCGGGTGACCGTATCGTAGAAGTCGACGGCAAGTTCGTCCACGATTGGCAAGGCGTCGTCGATGCGGTCCGTGAGGCAAAACAAGCCGAGATAGAGATCGCGTTCACACGTGACGGTGTGCTTGATGCTACGATGGTAACGGCTGAATGGGAACCTAACACGAAGAGATATTTTATCGGTGTGCAGCCTGTTATCGAACATCAATATCTCGAAACGGACGAAGCGTTTATCGCGGCTGCCAAAAAAACAGGGATGATCATTGAAAGAATGATAACAGGCCTCAAACAGATGATAACGGGTGAGGTCAAGGCCGAATTGGCCGGTCCGATCGGCGTTATACAGATGACGGGCGAAGTAGCTTCGCTCGGGATGATGCCGCTACTCAATTTTGCGGCACTGTTAAGTATCAACTTGGGTATCATCAATCTATTGCCGATACCGGGACTTGACGGTGGTCATGTGGTGATGCTTTTGGTAGAAGGTATTCGAGGCAGAGCGCTTGGCGCAAAAGCACTCCGCGTCATTCAGTTTATCGGTATCGCATTGATACTCTCGCTGATGGTCTATGCAACGATCAGCGATGTAGCTCGATTCAATTTCTTCTAAGGCGAGGTGCAAACAATGTTGCGTAAACAAACGAAACAACTTCAAATAGGCTCGGTCAAGATCGGCGGCGGTGCACCGATCACGGTGCAGTCGATGACGAATACCAAAACGCAGGATGCCAAAGCGACGATCGAGCAGATCAAGCGACTCGAAGAAGCGGGCTGTGACCTCGTGCGTGTTGCCGTTCCCGATATGGAAGCGGCAGAAGCCATTCGCGAGATCAAAAACGGCATCTCGATCCCGCTTATTGCCGATATTCATTTTGACTATCGTTTGGCACTCGCCGCGATCAAAAACGGTGTTGATGCCCTTCGTATCAATCCCGGCAACATCGGTGACCGCTCGCGTGTCGTAGCTGTCGTCGAAGCGGCAAAAGAACGCGGCCTTCCGATACGTATCGGCGTCAATGCAGGTTCGCTCAGTAAACCGCTCCTCGAAAAATACGGCGGTGTTACGGCAGAAGCAATGGTAGAAAGCGCGCTTGAACATATCCGTATCTTAGAAGAAGAAAACTTCACAGATATCAAGATCTCGCTCAAAGCACACGATGTACCGCTTACCCTTGCGGCATATCGCTTGATGAGCAAGACGGTCGACTATCCGCTCCATCTCGGCGTGACGGAAGCAGGTACGGTACAGTCCGGTGTTATCAAATCGGCTGTCGGTATCGGTGCGATGCTCGCAGAAGGCATCGGCGATACGTTCCGCATCTCGCTGACGGGCGACCCTGTCGAAGAAGTCAAAGTCGGCAACGAGATATTAAAATCGCTCGGTATGCGTGAATACGGCCCGACGCTCGTATCGTGCCCGACGTGCGGCAGATGCTGTGTAGACTTGCCGTCCATTGCGATGCAAGTCGAAAAGCGTCTTGCGACCATCAAGAAGCCTATCCACGTCGCAGTCATGGGCTGTGTCGTCAACGGCCCCGGCGAAGCACGTGAAGCCGACCTCGGTATCGCGGGCGGCAAAGGAGAAGGTCTTCTCTTCCGCAAAGGCGAGATCATCAGAAAAGTGCCCGAAGCAGAGCTCGTTGAAGCACTCTTTGCCGAGATCGACCGCGCACTCCAAGAAAAATAACGAAAGCAAAAAGCATTGTACCAAGTGTACAGTGCTTTTCTTTATAGAGAGAAGGCAGAAGCTTTTTTTTAGCGAAGAAATGTGGTATAATACTCCTGTTATAGCTTTATAACACGATTTGATGGAGGGATTGGACAGAATGAAAGCAACAAATTTGTATGCTCCTACGCTTCGCGAAGTTCCCGCGGAAGCAGAAGTTATCAGCCATAAATTGATGCTCAGAGCAGGTATGATCCGCAAAGCGGCGGGCGGTCTTTATTCGTATTTACCGCTTGCATGGCGTGTACTGAAAAAAATAGAAAATATCGTTCGCGAAGAAATGGATGCCAAAGGCGGCCAAGAACTTCTTATGCCGATCATGCAGCCGGCAGAACTCTGGCAAGAATCGGGTCGTTGGGACGTATACGGCGAAGAAATGTTCCGTTTGAAAGATCGTCACGATCGTCCGTTCTGCTTGGGCCCGACGCATGAAGAAATGATCACATCGCTCGTTCGTTCGGACGTGCGTTCGTATCGTCAGCTCCCGCTCATGCTTTACCAGATCCAGAACAAATATCGCGATGAACGTCGTCCGCGTTTCGGCTTGATGCGTGGCCGCGAATTCATCATGAAAGACTTGTACTCGTTCGACAAAGACGAAGCAGGTCTCGATATCAGCTATCAGAAAATGTACGAAGCGTATGAAAACATCTTCCGTCGCTGCGGACTCAAATGCCGTCCTGTTGAAGCAGACGGTGGTGCTATCGGCGGTAAAGGTACGCACGAATTCATGGTATTCGCAGACTCGGGCGAAGCAGGCGTCGTATACTGCGACGAATGTAACTTCGCTGCCAACGAAGAAAAAGCAGAACTCTTCCCGATCGAAGCAGAAGCGGAAGAACTCGGCGAAGTAACGCTCGTACATACACCCGACACGAAAACGATCGCAAGCGTTGCCGAATACCTTGATATCGATATCAAGAAAACGGTCAAAGCAGTTGCTTATGCAACGGAAAAAGGTGCTGTGCTCGTATTCGTACGCGGTGACCATGAAGTCAACGAAGTAAAAGTACAGAACGCAATGGAATGTATCCAGATCGACATGGCAAGCGAAACGCTTATCGCAGAATTCGGCAGTATTGGCGGATTCATGGGCCCGATCGGTCTCGATCGCAAAAAAGTGACCGTCATCGTCGATGAAACAGTCAAAAATATGGTCAATGCTGTCTACGGTGCCAACCAAGCAGACCATCACTACACGAATGTCAACTACGGCCGCGACTACGAAGCGGACATCGTAACGGACGTTCGCCTCATCCAAGAAGGAGACCCGTGCCCGCATTGCGGCGCGCCTGTCAAAGCGGCTCGCGGTATCGAAGTCGGCCAAGTATTCAAACTCTACACGAAATACAGCGCTGCGCTCAAAGCGACCTTCCTTGATGAAAACGGCAAAGAAAAACCGATGGTAATGGGTTGCTACGGTGTCGGCGTCAGCCGTACGATGGCAGCTGCTATCGAACAGAACCACGACGAAAACGGTATCATCTGGGCGGCATCCATC
>JAFPBC010000217.1 GCA_017390595.1 Selenomonadales bacterium
AATACTAAAAAAATAGGGATTGTATATTTACTTCCTATTTAATAACATGGTATACTAAACTATACCTTGAGGATAATAAAAGAAGGGAGGAACCTTATGGAGGCAAAAAACAAATTCAGTGCGATAATCAAGAAGTATTTGCTGTTGACGCTCGGTGCTATCGTATACGCGGCAGGCCTGGAGACGTTCTTCGTACCCAATAACCTCATCGACGGTGGTGTCGTCGGTATCTCGATGATGATCAGCTACTTGACCGATACTCCGCTCAGCGTATTCGTCGTACTTTTGAATATACCGTTCTTATATCTCGGTTATAAGCAGATCGGTAAGACCTTCACCATCTCAACGCTCTATTCTATCGTAGTATTGGCATTCGCTATCCAGTATTTCCACACGACGCCGAATATCACGTACGATATCTTCCTGGCAACGATCTTCGGCGGTATCGTCGTCGGTCTCGGTGTCGGTATGATCATTCGTTACGGCGGCTCGGTCGACGGAACGGAGATCGTAGCTATCATCTCCGACCGCAAAACAGAGCTGTCGGTCGGCGAGACGGTCATGATCATCAACCTCTTTATCTTGTCGAGTGCGGGTCTCGTATTCGGCTGGGAACGTGCGATGTACTCGCTCATTGCGTACTTCATCGCGTATAAGGTCATGGATCTCGTCATCTCGGGTCTCGAAGAATCGAAAGGCGTTATGATCGTGTCGGACAGATCGGACGATCTTGCCGAGACGCTTCTGGCACGCCTCGGTCGTGGTGTTACGATCCTGCACGGCGAAGGCGCGTACACGAACGATCCGAAACGCATCCTCTACACAGTCGTCACTCGTTTGGAGGTAGCCAAGCTGAAAGCCGTAGTCAAAGAAAAAGATCCCAACGCGTTCTTGTCCATCTACAACATCAACGATGTCGTCGGCGGACGCGTGAAGAAAAAATCGATACACTAACAAGAAGGCAGGCCGCGACGGCTTGCCTTTTTTATGTGATTTTTACTTGCGTTTTAAAGACCCTCGCGGTATAATGTAGCCACAATCACATAGGTTGGCAGGGGAGCTTGTTAAGCAGGCTGAGAGGAAGTAATAGCTTCGACCCTTTTACCTGATACGGATAATGCCGTCGTAGGAAGTCTGAGAGAATGAGAGTACGGAGGCACCGAAAGGATGCCTCTTATTTTTATATGGAAACGAAATGAGGGAATAACGTGAAAACAGCTTTATCGATCGCAGGCAGTGATTCGAGCGGTGGCGCAGGGATCCAGGCCGATATGAAAACGATGGCGATGAACGGTGTCTATGCCATGACGGCGATCACCGCACTCACCGCGCAAAATACGACAGGCGTGCAAGGTATCCACGAAGTACCGACCGAGTTTCTTGCGATGCAGATAGACTCGGTGTTTACCGATATCGTACCCGATGCTGTCAAAATAGGCATGGTCGCATCGGCAGAGCTTGTTGAGACCATCGGTGCGAAGCTCGCCGAACATCATGCCAAAAATATCGTCGTCGATCCTGTCATGATCGCAACGAGCGGTTCCGCACTGGCAAAAGGCGGTGCTGTTGAACGTATGCAAGAAGTCCTTTTTCCGCTCGCGACCGTTATCACGCCGAATATCCCCGAAGCACAAGTTTTGTCGGGCATGACGATACATTCGGCAAGCGAGATGGAAGAAGCCGCTGAGCTTCTCGGTAAAAAATACGGCTGTGCCGTCCTCGTCAAAGGCGGTCATGCCGTCAGCGATGCGAACGATGTCCTCTGGACAGACGGTGGTATCGTATGGTTTCACGGGAAACATATCGACAATCCGAACACGCACGGCACAGGTTGCACGCTCTCGAGTGCCATCGCCTCGAACCTTGCCAAAGGATATCCGCTGAAAGAGGCTATCGAACGTGCCAAAGCATACATCTCGGGCGCCCTTAGTGCAATGCTCGACCTCGGTCAAGGCTCGGGCCCGCTCGACCATCTCTTCGACCTTAGCGGAGAATACGCGAAGGAGGCGAAATGATATGGCAGTCGTAGACAGACTTCTTGCGGAGGCGAAACCGATCTGGGACAGATATAACGAGCATCCGTTCGTCACAGGTATCGAAAACGGCACGCTCGACAAAGAAAAATTCCGCTATTATATCCTCCAAGATTATCTCTATCTCGAAGAATATGCCAAGGTATTCGCACTCGGCGTTGCCAAAGCCGAAAGCCTCGAGATGATACGCCTCTTTGCAGGCTATATCAACGTCCTCACCGATGGTGAGATGGATATCCACCGCGGCTATATGGGCGAGCTCGGCATCACGCAAGAAGAGCTTGATGCTACACCGCGCGCACTCGACAACCTCTCCTATACATCGTATATGCTCCGCGTTGCATACGAGGAAACGCAGGTCGAGATACTTGCCGCCATCCTCTCTTGTGCCTACAGCTATGAAATGATAGCCAAACGCATCGTAGAGAATAACCCTGCATCGGTAGACCATCCGTTCTACGGCGAATGGGTAAAAGGCTACTCCTCCGACGAATATGCCAAAGAAAACGCGACTTTGATGGCGCATC
>JAFPBC010000218.1 GCA_017390595.1 Selenomonadales bacterium
GAGCTCGGCTCGATGAAAGGTGTCCTTCAGGTAGCGGCATATACGTTCGCGGTAGCATGGTTCGTCTCGCTCATCGTATATCAGGGCGGTCGTCTCCTCGGCTTCCAGTAAGAAAGAGGGTCGGTCTATGTCTACACTCGTAACAGCAGGTATCCTGGCAGTCGTCGCGTTCGGCTGTTATAAGGGATTCAAAAAGATATTTACGGGCAATACTTGCGACTGTGACAAAAGCAGCTGCGGCTGCGGTTGTTCTTCCTGCCCGAGCAAAGATATGATAAAAAAATAAGACAGACGTCGGAAGAAATCGCTCTTCCGACGTTCTTTTTTTCGGCAGGGGTCTTGCACCAACGGCGATTCTCGCCTATAATAGAATAATTGTATTAGTCAAAAAGTCGAAAAACGGTAGGTGATACGATGAGCAATATTGCCGATTTGATAGAAAAATATATCTTATATCGCATGGCGAACGAAGAAGACCCGACGCGCGTTGTCTTAAAACGAAACGAGATCGCGGAGGAGATCGCGTGTGCGCCGTCGCAGATCACGTACGTGCTCGGTACGCGCTTTACGAATGCGCGCGGTTTCCAAGTCGAATCGCGTCGCGGGAGCGGTGGATTCATCTCCATCACACGCGCAACGGAGGAGAGACTTCTTCCGCAGGTCATTCGCCGTATTGATGAAGAGATGTCGCGTGAAGAGCTGGCATCGTATGTGCAGACGCTCGCCAAACGCGGTGAGATCACGATGCGTGAAGGTACGATGGTCATGGCGGTCGCAAGATATGCGTTCGAGCATGCCGAGCCTGCCGCGCGTGCGGAACTGCTGAGAGAGATGCTTTATCCGCTGATGAGCAGCAGTCGATAAGCGGTGGAAGGAGGCGCCCGATGGCGAAGAAAAAGACGGCATATTTTTGCCAGGAATGTGGAAACGAATCGCCCAAGTGGGTGGGCAGATGCTCTGCCTGCGGTGCTTGGAACAGCATGGTAGAAGAAGTCATCGTGAAAGATACCGCCAAAGCGGGCGGTGGTCTCAGTCTCGGCTTGTCGGAAGGCAGTGCGCCGATGAAGATACGCGAGGTCGAGACAAAAGAGTCGGCGCGTATGGTGACAGGCTCGGGCGAGCTTGACCGCGTACTCGGCGGAGGACTTCTCGCGGGCTCCTTGACGCTCGTCGTCGGCGACCCCGGTGTGGGCAAGTCGAGTATGACGATCAAGGTGTGCGCGGACCTTGCCAAAACGGAAGGCACGATACTCTACGTCACAGGCGAAGAGAGTGCCAGACAGGTCAAGATGCGTGCCGAACGCTTGGACGCGCTCGCGGACGATCTCTATATATTAAGTGAAACGAATCTCGACACGATCGAAGCGCAGACGATGAAGCTCGCACCGCGTCTTCTCGTTATCGACTCGATACAGACGGTATTTCGTCCCGATATCGAAAGCGCGCCCGGCAGTATCAGTCAGGTACGCGAATGTGCCGTACAGCTTCTCAGGATCGCCAAGGCGAACTCCATCGCCGTTATCTTAGTCGGCCATGTCCTCAAAGACGGCTCGCTCGCAGGGCCTCGCGCGCTCGAACATATCGTCGATACGGTGCTCTATTTCGAAGGCGACCGCAACGCGCAATACCGCGTTTTGCGGGCGGTGAAGAACCGTTTCGGCTCGACGAACGAGATCGGCCTCTTTGAGATGAACAGCCGCGGTCTCGTCGATGTACCCGATGCGTCGAAGCTCTTTTTGTCGGAGCGTCCCGACGATATGCCCGGCAGTGTCGTGACAGCCTCGATGGAAGGCACGCGGCCCGTCCTCGTCGAAGTACAGTCGCTCGTGAGCGAATCGCAGTTCATGCCGCCGCGTCGTACGTCGGACAACATCGACATCAAACGGATACAGCTTTTGTTGGCGGTGCTCGAAAAACGTGTCGGGCTCAGGATCGGGAGCTCCGACGTATTCGTCAAAGTCGCGGGCGGCATCAAAGTAGACGAACCTGCCGTAGACCTTGCCGCAACGGTCGCGCTCGCATCGAGCTATCGCAACCGCTCGGTCAGCGCAGGCACCGTCGTCATCGGCGAAGTCGGTCTCGCGGGCGAAGTGCGTGCCGTCGCGGGTGCGGAGGTACGTATCCGCGAAGCCGCGCGTATGGGATTCCATACGATGATACTGCCTAAAAGCAACCTCAAGGGATTGGAACAGAAAGAAAGCATCAAACTTATCGGAGTAGAAACAGTCGCGCAGGCACTCGATGCCGCGCTCGAATAAAGAAAGGCGGAACAGACATTGATCACAACGAACGGATTGACATTGCGCTACGGTAAACGCGCATTATTTGAAGATGTTACTTTGAAATTTACGCCGGGCAACTGCTACGGCCTCATCGGCGCGAACGGCGCAGGCAAATCGACCCTCCTCAAAATTCTCGCGGGCGAGATCGAACCGAGCGCGGGTACGGTAGACATCACTCCCGGTGAACGCCTTGCCGTCCTCAAACAGGACCACGGCGCGTACGACGAATTTACGGCACTTGAGACGGTCATCATGGGTCACGAACGTCTCTACTGCATCATGAAAGAAAAAGAAGAGATCTACATGAAACCCGACTTCTCCGACGAAGACGGTATGCGCGCGGCTGAGCTCGAAGCAGAATTCGCGGAGCTCAACGGCTGGGAAGCAGACTCCGACGCGGCAAAACTTCTTCAGGGTCTCGGCGTTTCCGAAGACCTCCACAACAAAGTGATGAAAGACCTTACGGGCAACGAAAAAGTCCGCGTCCTCCTCGCGCAGGTACTCTTCGGTAATCCCGATATCCTCCTCCTCGACGAGCCGACAAACCATCTCGACATCTATGCCATCCGCTGGCTCGAAAACTTCCTTGCGGACTTCCCGAATACGGTCATCGTCGTATCGCATGACCGTCACTTCCTCAACCAAGTATGTACGCATATCGCCGACATCGACTTCGGCAAAGTACAGATGTACGTCGGCAACTACGACTTCTGGCTCGCATCGAGCGAACTTGCGCTCAAAATGGCTCGCGAAGCCAACCGCAAAGTAGAAGAAAAACGCAAAGAACTCCAGACATTCATCCAGCGATTCAGCGCGAACGCATCGAAATCGAAACAAGCGACCTCGCGTAAAAAATTGCTCGAAAAATTGACGCTCGAAGACATTCGCCCGTCGTCGAGAAAATATCCGTACATCGCGTTCAAACCCGACCGCGAAGCAGGCGACCAGCTTCTTACGGTAGAAGGCATCTCGCATACCGTCGCAGGCGAAAAACTCCTCAACAACGTCAGCTTCCGCGTCGAAAAAGGCGACAAGATCGCGTTCGTCGGCCCGCACGGCCTCGCAAAAAGCGCCCTCTTTGACATCATCATGGGTCAGGTAGAGCCCGAAGCAGGCTCGTATCAGTGGGGCATCACCAC
>JAFPBC010000219.1 GCA_017390595.1 Selenomonadales bacterium
AGACTTTTTTCTTTTTCCGCTCAGCTGTCTTTTTTCTTCGGCAGGTATGATTTTTTTACAAATAATGGGTTGACATTATCCTCCCATTTCTGCTATAATATGGAAGAACAAAGGAGATACTCTTTTGCTCGGATAATCTTTGAGGGATGGTTCCACCCGATGATATCATATCGTCGGCAGCAAGCGGGTGACCTAGCGCTCTACGGCCATGAGCGCGCCCCCGGGTGACTTGACTTGCTCATCCCTCGAAAAAGGCCTTGCCTCACAGCAAGGTCTTTTTTCTTTTTCCGATATCATGGCTCCTTCGGGTACACTTTGGACTTCGGCAGGGAAATGTAGTTGTGGGAGAGAATATTATAAAGATAGTCTATTTTTGTCAAAGGGAGTGACTGATATGATACGCACAGTCTTATCATTATATATCATGCTTATACTGCTTACGACAGGGCTTGCCTCTGCCGCGCCGCTCGCCGAGACGGCCGCGCCTGCCGAGACCGTACAAGCTGCCGCGCAGACGGCGACTTATACGCAAGATAAGCCGCTCGTACAGGAAGCCGAAGTGACGTGCGCGCCGCCCGCCGTCCATGACGACTTCACCTACGCCTACTGGGCATACGTTACACGCGACGAAAACAGCACGACATACCTGCGAATGGATACCATCAAGCATACCGACGCAAACGGCGAGACCATCTCTTGCGGCGACATCAAAAAGACCTACACGAGACACGGTCTGACGAACGTCTACCACTCGCTCAAAGCGACCGGCACAGTCGATGACGGATCGCTCGACCTCCTCCAAGAGATCGACCACGCCATCATGCACATATCGTACCGCCACGACGGCACCGCGATCGCCCATCGCCTCCATCAGACGACCTTTTACAACAAAAGCGGCAACCCCCTCATCACCTTCGACTTCGATGACATCGCCCTCCAAACGGGCGCGCACCTCACCTGGGAACCCGTAACAAGTCGTATGGACGAAGAAATTGCGATTTTCTGTCGATTAGCGAACGGATAACCCTTGTATTCCTACTGTTTCAATGGTATTATAATAATAGTAGGAGTTGATAAATATGAAGATCTCAACCAAAGGACGTTATGCTCTCCGCCTGATGCTCGATCTCGCCATTCATCAAGCAGACGGCCCCGTATCGCTCAAGACCATCTCCGCGCGTCAAGGCGTCACGGTCAAATATCTCGAACAGATCGTGCCTTGTCTCTCTCGCGCAGGCTATCTCAAGAGCTTCCGCGGTGTCGGCGGTGGATACCAGCTCGCCAAAGATCCCAAAGAATATCGCATCGGCGACATCTTGCGCGCGGCAGAGACGTCCCTCGCACCGACAGCCTGCATCACGGGCTCGCAATCGTGTGACCGCTGCGACGAATGTCTGACCAGACCGTTCTGGCTCGGGCTCGATCAAGCGATCGCGCATTATGTCGACAGCGTAACGCTCGCCGACCTTCTCAAACAGAATAACTTATAAGACAAAAACACCTTTCACATTCGGAAAGGTGTTTTTTCTGTCTTGACTGATATGCTGTTACGAACAGGAACAATGTTTCGCGCGGTCGCGAAGCTCACTGCGTTTGGCATCGTTGAAGTTGTTCTGATTGCTGAGATAGCCCGTGATACGACGCACGCGCGTGATATCGGATACGGGAGACGAATGAACGACGATCTCATCGCCTGCGAGCTCCAGATTGAGTTCGCCGAGACGCTTGCCTCTCGATTCGTATGCTGCCGCTTCTTTTGCCAAGATCATGTCGATCTCTTCCTGCGAGATACCTTCTGCTGCCGTTACTTTTACTTGTGCCATAATACATCCCCCTATACGCGAGCCATATCGGGCATCGCTCTTATTTTTTATACTCGGTTAAATGATACTGCGTAAGTATATTTTGCTGTCTGTTCTTATAATACATCATCTAGTGGGAAAAAGCAAGTTCTTTTTTCATTTCACACAACATATAGAAAACGCTGTTTTTTACGCATCAAATCATCAACGCTCGTTCGGACGATGTTTTTCGCCCATATGCACGTTTTTCATAAAAAAAGAGCCGCCGAAAAGGGCAGCTCTGATGGACATTGTCAGGCAGATGCCAGACGTTCGCCGAGGGCTTCGCAAAGCGCGATACCGTCATCGTCGGGCGTTTCGTTGATCGTCAGACCGTCTTCCAAGAGGGCGGCACCGCTCGCCTCGACACGCGCTTCCCAGTCGCGCATCCACGAACAGTCTCCCCAGCCGTACGAGCCGAAGAGAGCGACC
>JAFPBC010000220.1 GCA_017390595.1 Selenomonadales bacterium
CTCGTCAGAGGGAGCCAAAGGAGAACGGCAAGACCTCTCACAGAGGATATTCCTCCGCGGTTTTTATTTTTGTGCTGATATGGTATGTTTCGCTCGACTGCGATTATTGAGCATGGCAGAAGGGTTATCCCTTTTTCACGGAGAAGATAATATGACAACGAAACGGTGGTGAATGTGATGCATGATATTACGGTAAAAGTAAAACGGATAGACGGCGGTCAGCTCCCGACGAAAGGCTCGGCAGGCGCGGCGGCATGGGATCTCTATGCGCGCACAGATTGCGTGGTCAAGGCGGGCGATGCACCGACGCTCGTACCGCTCGGCTTTGCGATGGAGATACCGAGCGGCTACCATGCGAAGGTACTGCCGAGAAGCTCGACGGGGCTCAAGACGACGCTTCGCATGGCGAACAGCTGCGGCATCATCGACAGCGACTATCGCGGCGAAGTCATGATGATCGCCGAGACGGTGCGTGAGGACTGGCATATCGCGGCAGGCGATCGTGTGGCACAGATGCTCATCGAGAAGAACGAGCCTGTCGTACTTATCGAAGCAGACGAGCTGTCCGATACCGAGCGTGGTGCGGGCGGATTCGGCTCGACGGGCAAACGATAAGAAAACAGCAAGAAAAAAGAGGTGCTGTCAAACGGGCACCTCTTTTCTTTTTCATCACGGCGAAGGATGGCGGGATATCGGCGAAGGCATCTGCTTTTCTCGTATGTGATGCTCTTGCTCTTTGTTCGTCATCACGTTCTTTTATCGGCGAGGGCATCTGCTTTTTCTTTCGGCGGGACTGTACGCGGATCTTGCCGATGTGCTAGAATGATCGTAGAAAATACGATCATCACGAACAAAAACGAACGCTTCGGCGAAAGTCGGGATATACTAGAGAAGTATGGATGGGAGGATAATGTGAAGGGGCCGAGTATCATGATATTTCTGGGATTTTCTATGGCAGTCTTACTGTTCGAGTGGCTCGCGATCGTGCTACTTGGGCGCGTCTTTCCGATGTACCTGTCGAAGTCTGTCCGCATCATCTACGGCGCAGTCGCGCTGTTGTCGATGGCGCTTCTCTATGTGTCGCGCTATGTGCCGATCGGTACGTTTCCCGAAGCGATGCTCAAAGGCGCGTTCTGGCTGCTTGCCGCGCCGTTCGCCCTGCTCATCGCTCTGCCTGCCATTTACGCGCTCTTTCGCGTGATGGGTGTGAGACCGAGCAAGCCGAGCGAGTCACGCAGAACGCTCATCAAAAGGGCAGGCATCGCGGTACCTGTGCTCTGCTATTCTTCGATGGGATACGGCGTGTTCGACAAGGCGGGCGACCTTGTCGTCAATCGGTATGCGGTAGCGGTGCAAGGCTTGCCGACAGAGCTGGCGGGGCTTCGTATCGCACAGCTCTCCGACGTCCATCTCGGTGTATTCGTCTCACTTGACAAGCTCGACGAGATGCTTCGGCTGACGGAAGCGGAACGCCCCGATATGCTCGTTATCACGGGCGACTTCATCGACGGTGTCGGCTGGACGGAAGAAGCGATGGCACGTGTGGCGCGCCTGGCGGAAAAATTGCCGTACGGGGCGTATTTTTGCTGGGGCAACCACGAATATCTGCGTGACAAAGATCGTATCGCGCGGGCACTCGATGCATACGGTGTGCGTGCGCTCAAAAATGAATCGGTCTGCGTTATAGAAGGCAGGCGGCCGCTCTGGCTCTTGGGCGTCGATTATCCGTGGGCGCGCGACCTTACGATACGCGAAGGCGACCGTGAACGCATGATGGCCAAAGCCATGGCGGACGTGCCGACCGATGCGGTAAAAGTGCTTCTCGCGCATCATTCCGACTTTATCGAACAGGGCGTGAAGTACGGCATCGACCTTACGCTGACGGGACATACGCACGGGGGACAGTTCGCGATCGGTCAGACGGCATTTCTTCCCGTGCAGTACCGCTATATGCGCGGATTTTACGGCGCGGGCGGTGCGCTCGGCGATATCCGCGGTGGTGCGGCAGATGCTCCGACGAAAGTCGGACACGGACAGCCGATCGGCTATGTCAACTCGGGCGCGGGGAGCTGGTTCCCGCTTCGATTCGGATGCCCGCCCGAGATCGCAATATTTACACTCGCAAGAAATGAGGACTCTTGATATGACAGAAACATTCAGCAGCAGAACGGCACTTCTTCTCGGTGAAGACGGTGTAGAAAAACTGGCAAACAGCACCGTCATGGTATTCGGCATCGGCGGTGTCGGCTCGTACGCGGTCGAAGGACTGGCGCGTGCAGGTGTCGGCAATCTCATTCTCGTCGATCCCGAGACCATCAGCATCTCGAACGTCAATCGGCAGATACACTCGCTCCGCTCGACCGTCGGTCAGTACAAGGTCGACGCGATGAAAGCACGGATCGCCGACATCTCGCCCGAGACGAGCGTGGAGGCAGTCAAGCTCTTTTACTCGCCCGAAACGGTAGACGAACTGATGACATGGGCAAGCCGAGCAGACTACCTCATCGATGCCATCGACACCGTATCGGCGAAGATAGACCTCGCCGTGCGCGCGCAGGAGATGGGCATCCCGCTTATCAGCGCGATGGGCGCGGGCAACAAGCTCGACCCCACGCGGTTCGAAGTCGCCGACCTTGCCAAAACGAGCGTCTGTCCACTCGCGCGCGTCATGCGCCGTGAGCTCAAAAAACGCGGCGTCGACCATCTTACCGTCGTCTACTCGAAAGAAGAACCTGTCACAACAGGTGCTCCGCGCGACAGTGAGACGGGCAAAGCCTCCCCCGGCAGTATCTCGTTCGTGCCGAGCGTCGTCGGACTGATCCTCGCGGGAGAAGTCGTTCGTCATATCAGCGGAAGATAAAAAAGAACTGCCTTGTCATGCGTGATGAGGCAGTTTCGTTTTGACAATAAAACAGCCACCTTCACAACTGCGTGAGGGTGGCTTTTGGTTATCTGGCGTTCAGTATCAACTGGATACCGACGATAATTTGTGCGAGCGTCAACAGATTCATGATAGACGTCGGTTTCGTCTTTTTTGAGATGCGTGCGCCGAGCTGTGCGCCGATGACAGCGCCGATGCCGATGGCGAGTGCTGGCACAAGAAGCACATGACCGAGCGCGAAATGGCTGATGACACCGACGAGCGAGCTGACCGCAAGGACGAACGTGCTTGTCGCCGCCGCCACGTGCGCGGGGAACTTGAGCGCGTATATCATCGTCGGCACATGAACGACACCGCCGCCGATACCGAGCACACTTGATAAGAAACCCGCGCCGACCGAGGCGAACATACCGAGCGGGCGGTTATACGTGAACGTCTTCGGGTCGAACTCACGAACAGGCACGAGCTTCTTTCTGCGATACGCGAGAAAGATCGCCGTCGCTATCATAAAACAGCCGAACACCGTGCGGAACGTATCGCCCGTGAAAAAGTGCGCCACATAACTGCCGACGAGCGCGCTCGGCACCGTACAGAGAGCGAACCGAATCGCCGCATCGTAGTACACCTTCTTCTGGCGAACGTAGGCAAGCGTCCCCGACAGCGCGTTGAAAAACACCACGCACAGGCTCGTCGCCACCACATTCTGCGCCGACCAGCCGAACACCAAGAGGAATACAGGTATCAATATAATACCCCCGCCGAGCCCGACCAGCGTACCGAACGTGCCTGTCGCGATGCCCAGCAGAAGATATAAGAGGATCGTAAGCATAAGATGAC
>JAFPBC010000221.1 GCA_017390595.1 Selenomonadales bacterium
CACAGTTTACCAATATATTTATCCATTTCTTCTTTTACTTTTTTCGCCTGTTTTACTCGCTCTTCATCTTTAGAGCATTCTTCAGCCAGAATATACGCGCCTCCCCTGACCTTGAACCATTTCTCACCATTTTTTTCTTCTGTTGTTACCACTTCGATCAGTTCATCTTGATAAAATTTCTCGTATACCTTACTGTCTCGGCTCGGTTCGAGCATACCCATAACCGACGGTCTATCGATGACATATTGCTCGTCACCACCGCAGCCTCCGCATAACACCATCATTAGAAGAGCCATTACCATCAATACATATCTCTTCACCCTGTTCGACCTCCTTGTCTTTTGTTCGACAACATTCTCTTCTTTATATGTTATCTATTCAAGATTATCGCAGGAAAACCTTCTATTTTTCACTATTGTTCTGCCTGCATAAAAAAAAGACGCAAGCCTAACGCTCTGCGCCCTTATTCCCTATGGCGGAGTGGGAGGGTTTCGAACCCTCGCACGAGTTACCCCGTCTAACGATTTAGCAAACCGTCCTCTTCAGCCACTTGAGTACCACTCCATGGCGGAGAGAGTGGGATTCGAACCCACGGTCCCTTTCGGAATCACCGGTTTTCAAGACCGGCTCCTTAAACCACTCGGACATCTCTCCGTACCTTCGATTATAGCAAGGGTATCTCTCTTTTGTCAAGATTTTCCTATCTTTTCCTATACGAGGCAGGGCATTTACCTTGTTTGAATCTTTGATTTTTATGATTTTCTTCGACTAGGCACCGTTTGTAGATTGACTTTACACCTTGCAGGGAGTAATATTTTAAGAGGAATATTATGATTTCGGAAAGGAAGTGAGTTGTTCGATGGAAGGCGATACTGCAGGGCCCAGTTTATTTTTTCAGCAGACGGAAGACGATGCGTTCCGCGCAGCTCAGCTTTGTCCGAACGTGATATGCGCGGCGTGATTCGTTCTTCCAATCAAGGAGGCGTATTATGCTACATATTGTAAAAACCCGAATGGATACCGGCAAGCTCGAAGAATTGACGCTCGATACGCTGGAAAAAGGTACTTGGCTTCAGCTTACGAATCCGACGGCCGCGGAGCTTGCGGCTGTGTCGAAGGCTGTCAACGTCGATATCGATAATCTGCGTTCGGCGCTCGATGATGAGGAACGTTCGCGTACCGAGATAGAAGATAACTATATGATGGTTATCACGAACGTTCCTGTTATGCGTTCCCAGTTCGCATACGATACATTGCCGCTGGGTATCATTCTGACGACGGATTATATCATTACGATCACCTTGGAGGCTGTCGAGGTAATCAACGAGTTCAATCAAAGAAACAGCCATTTGTTCTGCACGTTCAAACGGACGCGCTTCATGTTCCAGCTTCTCTATAAGTCGGCTACCTTGTATTTGCGTAACTTGCGCCAGATCAGCCGTTTGACAGATGAGCTCGAATTACAGCTCCGCAAGTCGATGGAGAACGAACATCTCTTCAGACTTCTCGAGCTTCAGAAAGCGCTGACATACTTTACGGTGTCGCTCCGTTCCAACGGTACGATGCTTGATAAACTGCTTCGTATGCGTACGAATTCGAATCTCCAGCATATCATCAAGGTGTTCGAAGAGGATGAGGATCTTCTGGAAGATGTTATCATCGAGAATAAGCAGGCACGCGAGATGGTTGAGATGTACACGCATATCGTCCGCAGTATGCTTGAGACGTTCTCGTCTATCATTTCGAATAACTTGAACCGTGTGATGCGTTTCTTGACGTCTATCACGATCATTTTGGCTATCCCGACGATGATCGCGAGCTTCTTCGGTGTCAATGTCCCTGTACCGATGGCAGAAGAGGGCTACGGTTTCGCGATGGTCGTTATCCTTTCGCTGTCGGCGATGGCATCGATCGCGTTCTTGCTTCGCCAAAAAGGCATGGTCTAAGGAGGCATCTTATGAGCAGAATGACTGCCGCCCACTTAAAGACAGGCACGATCTACGGCGATAACAATACGGGCGAATATATCTATATGCCCGCAAGCGAGATCGGTTATGACGAACCGCTCTGCGTGTACGAATTCGGCGGCAAACGCGAGGATATCGCGCTTGAAGATGCTGTCGTTGTCGTGACAAAACGTTCTCTGCGTCCGACGACGCACCCGATCCTGGGACGCAATTCACTCGAAAGCTAAAGACGGACCGTATTCCGCTGAGGATACGGTTCTTTTTTTATGCCTCATCTCGCCTCTCTCCGCACAACGAACGCAAAAAGACTACCCTTCTTTTGAGGGTAGTCTTTTTTCTTATCCGTTCATCGGTATGACACGTTTTGTCGCCAGCGCGTAGAGATAGCTGTTCGTGACAGGGATGCCTGTGAGCTCTTTAATGGCGCGTCGATAGAGGTCTATCTGGACGCGGTAGCGATGTTTGAGCGTTTCGGCATCTGCGCCGCGGTCTGTCTTGTAGTCGAGGAGCGTCCAGCCCGTGTCTGTCATGAAGAGGGCATCGACGACCCCTTGTACGAAGATGGTCTCGTCGTCGCCTGCGTCGGGGTAGTATTCTTTCGCAGGGATGAGGATACCGAACGGCAGTTCGCGGCGGACGTCTTTCGAGTCGAGCATCCGTTTGCCGAGCGGCAGGTCGAAGAACGCGGCTACGGCTTCGCAGTCGACTTCTTCGGCGAGGTCGGCAGGTATCAGTTCTCTTTCGGCGAGGGTATCGACTTGCTTTTTGATACCGCCCGCGGTAAGGTCTCCCTTGAGGTCTATCATCTGCATGACGGTGTGCATCATCGTCCCGTATTCGGCGGCATCGAGCCGTTTTTTCGTCTGGAGGAAACGAGGTTTCTCATACGAGTCGGCTGACTTAACAAACGGTACGGCCGCCTGTTCTTCGTGTTCGGCGAATCTTCGTTTGATCTCGGTGACGGACAGTTTCGCAGGAAGATCGATCGCCGCTCTGTTCGGATACTGCCACAGGAGACGTTCGTCAAGGTCTGCCATATCATCGCCGACATCGACGGCTTCCATCCGTTTGATGCGTTTGATGAGCTCGGCCTGCTCGGCTCTGCCCGTTTCTTCTTTTTCGAGGCAGACATGATGATAGTCGATACGCCACAGCGCTTCGCTGTCGCGGTATGTCATCTCGGTCTCCATCACTTCACTGCGCAGTTCAAAGCCTGCTTCGTGTTTTGCCAAGACGGGCGCGAGCCAGTCGAGCCACGACCGCGCGCCGACGATGACGGAGTCCGAGAGTTCGTCTTGTCTTGCAAGCAGTGTCCATTTTTCACGCATGGCTTCGATGTCTTTTGTCGAGCCGACCATGACGAGTTTTTCTCTTGCGCGTGTCATCGCGACATACAGGACGCGCAGTTCTTCGGCATGGTTTTCCGAGATGGTCTGTTGTGCGATGGCAAGTCTGGCGAGCGTCGGGTAGCGGTAGCGTTCTTTTGCCATGACGCGATACGGGCCGACACCGAGCGATTTGTGCAGAAGTATCGGTTTTTGCATATCCTGCATATTGAATTGTTTGCCGATATTGGCAAGGATGACGACAGGAAATTCGAGGCCTTTGCTCTTATGTACGCTCATGATGCGGACGGTGTCTTCGTTTTCCCCGCCGCCGTCTTTGGCCGCGCCGAGATCTTCATCGTTTTCGAGCATCTTGTCGATGAAACGAAGGAAGCGGAACAGTCCGCACGCGTCCGTCTCTTCGAACGCTTTCGCACGGTCGTAGAGCATTTCGAGGTTGGCTTGGCGTATGGTGCCGTTCGCCATACCGCCCACGTAGTCGTAGTAGCCTGTGTCTTGGTACAGCTGCCATATCAGCTCGGGTACGCTTCGTCCGCGCGCGAGGGTGCGCCACGCATCGAGCTTCGTGATAAACGCGGCCGATTTTTTCATCGTTTGCGCGCTTATGGTCAGCGCGTCATAGAGGTCGCCTTCGCCCGCGAGACGAACTTCCGTCAATTCTTCTTCCGACATATTGACGATCGGCGAACGAAGCACCGCCGCGAGCGGGATGTCTTGACGCGGGTTGTCGATGATGTTTAGGAGCGATAAGAAGATGCGTATCTCGGCCGATTCGAAGTAGCCCGAGTCGTCTTCGGCATATCCGCTCACTCCGCGCACGCGAAGGGCATCGAGAAGGACGGTCGCGGCACGTTTGACCGAACGGAGGAGGATGACGATATCGCGTTTGGCAAGCGGGCGATAATCTTTGAGGTCTTTGTCGTAGACGACTTTGCCCTGCGAGAGGAGGTCGTCGATATAGTCAGCGATCCAGACGGCTTCTCGTTCGACTGCCGTAAGGCCGTCACCGCTGTCCGTACCGTGCGATAAGATATGACATTCCGCGGTGTTGTCAAACGCTTGCGGATGCGGCGGATAGACGAGGCCTTCGTTCAATCGTTCGGCTTCGCCGTAGCCGATCTCGGTGATGTGTTCTCGCATGAGCGAGCCGAATACGTCGTTGACGGCCGCAAGCACGCCGACACGCGAGCGGAAGTTCTGCGACAAGTCGATGCGGCGGCTGTATCGTTCGTCGGGATAGCGGCGGTATTTGTCGAGGAACAGCTCGGGCTCGGCCAGTCGGAATCGGTAGATGCTCTGCTTGACATCGCCGACGAAAAAGAGGTTCGGCTTTGCGGGGTTGGCGAGCATCTGCACGATGGCTTCTTGGACGCCGTTCGTGTCTTGGTATTCGTCTACCATGATCTCGGCATACGTTTTTTGAAGCTGAAGCGCGATGTCGGACGGTCGGATGTTGCCGTCTTCGTCTTCTTCGGAAAGGAGCGCAAGGCAGTAATGTTCGAGGTCGTTAAAGTCGAGCACGCCGTGTTCCGCTTTGACGGTGCGATATTCTTCCTCATACGCGATCGTCAGCTCGCCGAGCGTTTTCATCAGCGGTACGGTCGCGCGCATATCTTCGGCGAACTGTTCTGCTGTCGCGAAGAAATACGCATTCGCGACATTCTCGATCGTCTTTTTCCACTTGTCGCGCATCTCTTTGAGTATCTTTTTCAGCTCTTCGTTTTCCCATTTTTTCGACGGCCAGCGAACAAAGTCGATGCTGTTCACAACATCTACCATCTCGTTCCACGTACCGCCTTGCGCAACGGCCGCCGCATGGTCGAGCTGTGTGCAGTCCGAGACCAGTGCTTCGATGTACGGCTTGGCTTCGTCGCCGAATCCGTCTATCATGGCGACGGCTTCTTTCGCGAGGAGCGAGGCACCGTCAAGGTCGATGGCGATGCGTCGTTTCAGGATGTCTGCCCAGCACGTGTCGTCGATGTCCGCGCAGTCGAGCGTATCGCCGAGCGCGGAGAGCCATTTTTTCTGCCACGGCTGACTGCACGAGAAGTGATACAGCTGTGATACGAGCACGGCAAGCGGACCGTCGCTGTCGTCTCCGCTGTACGCGTCGACGAGCGCGAGGAAGTCTGCGTCTTGTTCTTCGTATTTACGCAGGAGCAGTCTCTCCATCGCGTCTTGTTCCATGAGAAGAAGCTCTGTCTGCTGTGCGACACGGAACTTCGGGTCGATTGGCAGAAGATGGATATATCGTCTGATGAGCGATTGACAAAACGCGTGCATCGTCGAGATGGATGCCGACGGCAGAAGGAGCAGTTGTCGGCGGAGGTGCTGTCCGCCCTCTTTCTGTGCCGCTTCCCTCAGTGCCGAACCGATCCGTTCACGCATCTCGGAGGCGGCCGCGTTCGTGAATGTCACGACGAGCAGGCGGTCTATCGTGATGGGATCGACTTCGTCCGTCAATCGGCGAATGATACGCTCAACGAGGACGCTCGTCTTGCCCGAGCCTGCCGCGGCGGCAACGAGGATATTCCTGCCGCGCGTTTTAATTGCTTCCAGTTGTTTTGCCGACCACGCCATATCCCGCACCTCCTTCGGCTATCATTCTTTCGAGCGCGTCTTCGGCGCTCATCTTATCAAACATCGTTTTTTGATTTTCCGCAAGCGTCTCGTCGAACTGACAGAACGCTTTATACGAACAGAACGCGCACGCGTCTGTGCCGTCATAGGCAACGGGGCGAATGGCGATGTAACCGTCCAAGATATCTTCGCCCGTCTGTCGGAGCATCTGCGCCGTATATCGGCGAAGTACGTCGAACTCACGCTCCGTTTTGAGGTACGGCAGGGAGTTCTTGTGGAAATCGCCGTCTTTTTTCAGATTGATACAGATAAAAGTCGAGCTGCCGCTAAGCGTCGTATCGAGCCGTTCCAGCACTTCTTTTTCTTTGAGGAGCCAGCCGGGCATACGCTGTGCCTTGCTGATCTCTTTCATCGCTTCTTCCGCGGTGATGCGTTTCTGCGCGGTGATGAACGGCTGTTTGAGATAGTAGTAGAGGACGCCCGCAGGCACCATCTCTTCGCCTTCTGTCTCGAGCGATTCGAGTGCCATAAGGTATGTAAGGAGCTGCAGTCTGAGACCGTAGTACACTTCGGGCATCGTCAGATGGACTCGCCCCGACTTGTAGTCGATGACGAGGAAATAGCGTTTCCCATCTCTCGCGAACGAGTCGATACGGTCGATCTGACCGACGATGGCAAGCTCCGTCCCGTCGGAGAGCTTCCATTTGAGCGGCGGCATACTGCCTTCGCCGAAGCCGAACGCTTCTTCATACGCATACGGTCTGAACGAAGAATGTCCGCCGAATCGGCACAGTCTCTCTGCCGCCTTGATGATCGTTCTCTCGAGACGACCGAGGAGCGCGCGTTTTTGCGCATTCGAAAGGAGTATCTCGCTTGCCAGCTTCGGCGCCAGTTCCGCGACGATATCTTGCGCGAGCGTTTTGCATTCGTCGGCAGACCATGCGCCCCAGTTGTCTTTTTCTTTCGTGCGCTCGCCGAATACTTTCAGCGCGGCATGATAAAATTCGCCCAGGTCGGGTGGTTTCAGTTGGAAGATGTCTCGTTCTTTCAGCTTGAGACCGTAACGGGCAAAATGGCTGAACGGACATTGACGGAACCGCTCGAACCGCGTGACACTGCCGTACAGTCTGCCCTTGCGGCGATACAGTCTGCCTGCCAGCTCCTGCGGGAGCGGGAGCGCGCTGTTGTAGTGGAACAGCCCTGCGACCGAACGAGCCAGAAGCTCTCTGAGGTCTTCGTTTCGTCTTGCCCATTCGTAGATACGCGCCCATACGGGGCTGAGCACTTCGCCGCGTTTTTGACTGCGAAGCACGTTGCCGAGCGCGCCGAGTGCTTGTTTCGGATGTGCCAGGCACGAGATGTCGTCCATCTCTGCCGATGGCGGTCTGTATAAGGTAACGTTCGTTTTCGTCATGCGACAGAGACGCACGATGAGCGGAGACGGTTGTACGCCCTTGCCCTCGCTGTCCGCAAGCGGATAGCTGATATAGAGCCGTTTGGCCGCGCGTGTAAGGAGCTGATACGCGAGAAACTCTTCATCGAGTGCATCGGCGGCCGTTCCCGGTGCCAGGTCGACGCCGAGCGCGAGCATCTTCGCGCGGTCGTCATCGTTGAGGAGGCCTTCGTTGCCGCCTCGTCTCGGAAGCACACCGTCCGATGCGCCGACGAGGAAGATGATGGGCAGGTTCTCGGCATTGTTCTGTTCCATCGAACCGATGCTGATACGGTCGAGCCCCTGCGGTACCAAGCTGAATTCCATCGCGGCAAGACCGCTTTCGATGAGCGCGGAAAGTTCGCGCGTACGCACCGCATCACTGCCGCCGACTTCGGCAAGCTGTTCGAGAAGCGCGATGGTCTGTTTCCACACCTGCATCTGTTCGGCGGCACCCGCGAGGTCACCGCCCGCCTCTGCTTCGTCTGCCCATTCGGACAGCTTCCGCGGTACTTCGAGCTCTTCCAAGAAATCATACAGCTCGGCGATATACGCTTCGACCGTCTTGGTTTTTTTGAGCGCGTCCGCCAGTTTTTTGAGCGGCAGAACAGCACGCATACGGCTGTCGTTGATCGCTGCCAGATAGTCGTTTTCTTCGTCTTCTTCACGGTCTTCTTCAAGGAGCATACGACGGCGGAATGTCCAC
>JAFPBC010000222.1 GCA_017390595.1 Selenomonadales bacterium
AGAACACCGCCGATGTTCAAGATGAGATTGGCGAGTGCGCTCATGCGTGCTTCGCGCGTGGCGGCAAGTGAGGCGAGGATGGCAGATAGGCATGAGCCGATGTTGTTGCCGTAGATGATATAGCAGATGGTGTGAAGGGAGAAGAGGTGCTCTTCTGCAAGCGTCGTCAACAGCAGGGTGGCGCTTGATGCGGATTGTAAGATGAAGGTCAAGACGATGCCGACGAGGATGGCGATAAGCGGTGATGTGTCGGATGCTTGAAGGTATGTAAAAAGGTCGCCGATGCCTATGAGTGATGCACTGCCTGCGCGAAGGAGCGAAAATCCTTCTATCATCATGGTGAGGCCTGCTATTGCTCCGATGAGCGGGCGGATGCGGCGAATGGATAGGCAGACGGCGAGGAGAAGAACAAGATATATGCAAAGGTCGCCTGTTACCTGTGGCAGGGCGAGAAGGAGAGGAACGGTACTGCACGTGCCGACATTGGCGCCGAGCAGGATCGCGATGCTGTGCGGAAAGGTAAGCGCGCGGCTGCCGACGAGCGCGACAGTAAGAAGCGTGACGGGCGTACTGCCTTGCAAAAGCATCGCACCGACCATGCCGAGGATAAACCCGCGATACGGTGAGGTCGTCAGTGTTATCAGACGGTCCTTAAGATGATGAGAGAAGATGCGAGACAGCATCATACGCATCAGCACAAGGCCGAGCATCATGATGGCAGCAGAGAGAATGCATAACAGCATAACAGACACTCCTTTCTTGATAGCATGTTATGACAGCAAAGCGTCTTTATGAAGCATCGATCTTGTGTGGATGAATATCCCATTCTCTGACAGGCACAAGAATGGTGTTCTTGCCATAGACTAAAGCATATCGTGGCAAGGAGGAATGACTGTGTCGGTTCTCTTGATGGTATCGGGTCTGGCGCTCAAATGTTTTTCTGTGTTGGCGGCGTATGTCGGCAGTAATACGTTTCCTATGCCATTGAGTGCTCGGGAAGAGGAAGAATGGCTGGAAAAATTGGCGCAAGGTTCGAGAGAAGCGAAGGATGTTTTGATCGAGCGGAATCTTCGTCTTGTTGCGCACATCGTGAAAAAATTCGACAATACGGGGGAAGAGACGGACGATCTTATCTCTATCGGCACGATCGGGCTTATCAAGGCGATCAACACGTTCGATGTGACGAAGAAGATACGACTTGCTACATATGCGGCGCGTTGCGTAGAAAATGAGATATTGATGCATCTGCGCAGTACGAAGCGAACGCGATATGAAGTCAGTTTGAACGATCCGATCGGTGTCGATAAGGAAGGCAATGCCATCACGCTTCTCGATGTGCTTGGGACCGATCCCGACGTGGTGGCAGATCTGGTAGAGAATCAATGCGAGAAGGAACGTATGGTGCGTGAGGTCGCGAAGTTGAAAGGAAGAGAAAAGACGGTACTCGAGCTTCGATTCGGATTGGGCGCGGAGGAACGCAAGACGCAGCGCGAGGTAGCGGAACGACTCGGTATCTCTCGTTCGTATGTCAGCCGCATCGAAAAAAAGGCATTGGAGAAGGTGGCTCAAGGCCTTGCGGAGGAAACAGGAGGCAAGTCTGTGTCCGCGAGATGAACGCAGCCGTTTGTGCAAGGGCGCAGACGGCTGTGTTTTTTGATGAAAATGTAAAAAAAAGAAAAAAATTTGGTGATGTGGCTATCTTAACTGGTGTAATATGTTACAATAATAATACATGAAACAGAAGGGACGGTGACAATGTGCATTTTCATACGAGAGTGATCACGCTCGATACAGCAGAAGCGGCGCGTCGTGCGATGGAAGAGATCGGCTGTGATCCCGGCGGTACGGCCATCATGCAAAACAAAGCGCTGTTTCGCGTCATCAAGGTAGAAGGGCTTGCGACGAAGGCCGCGAACATCCTCAAGCAGACGATGCTTTCCAAAGGCGGCGAAGCGGCAGTCAGACGCGGTACGGTCAATTTGAGTGCCGAGACGACGGATGTACTGCTCTACGGTACCGTAAAGCAGTATCAGCAAGCTATCATACAGCTGAAGCTTCAACCGTGGGGACTGAAACAGCTTGCGACAGAACTTTATCATGCACTCGATGCGGCGGGCGGTCGTCTGACGCGTGCGTGGTCGTGGGGTGATAAACAGCTTGTCATCGAACCGAATAAAACGGTCGTTATGGGGATCTTGAATGTCACGCCCGATTCATTCTCCGACGGAGGCAAGTTCAACTCGGTCTCTGCGGCGCTCGCGCATCTCGAAGAGATGATAGCGGCAGGAGCTGACATCATCGATATCGGTGCCGAATCGACGAGACCGTACGGAGGTGCCGAAAAAGTATCGGCAGAAGAAGAAAAAAGAAGGCTTCTGCCCATTTTGGAAGCGGTGCTTGAGCGGACGACAGTGCCGATATCGGTAGACACATATAAAGCAGAAGTCGCCGACATGGCACTTGAGGCAGGCGCGCATATCATCAACGATGTGTGGGGTCTGCAATATGATAACGGAGAGATGGCGCAAGTCGTCGCAAAACACGGTGCGCCTGTCGTCATGATGCACAATCAGCATGAGGCTGTGTATTCACGCGATATCATCTCCGACCTTTATACTTTCTTTCAAAAGAGCATCGCCATCGGAAAAGAAGCCGGTATCACGAAAGATAATATTATCATCGATCCCGGTATCGGATTTGCCAAGACGTTCGACCACAACATGGAGATCATGGCACGTCTTGAGGAACTGCACGGACTTGGCTGTCCGATCCTTCTCGGCACATCGCGTAAGCGGTTCATCGGTGAAGTTTTGGGCCTGCCTGCCGAAGAGCGTGTAGAAGGCACGATGGCAACGGTGGCGGCAGGGATCAACAAAGGAATACACATCGTACGTGTCCATGATGTGAAAGAAGTCAAACGAATGGCACGTATGATGGATGCGATAAGACAAGCAGGTGAGAAGAATGGATAAGATTTTACTCAAAAATTTGATGTTTTACGGATATCATGGCGTATATGAAGCAGAACGCGAGCTCGGGCAGAAATTCTACCTCGATATCGAGCTTGCCGCCGATCTTGAAAAAGCAGGATATTCGGATGACTTAATGGATACAATTGACTATACAGCCGTCTATCGTGAAGTCAAACAGATCACCGAACAGACGAAATTTCAACTGCTCGAAGCACTCAGCCAGACGATTGCCGACCGTATCTTGGCGATGGATGCTCGCATCGAAGCGGTGACGGTGCGTGTACGTAAACCGAGCGCACCGATGCCGGGGGCGATGGATTTCGTACAGACTGAGATCACGAGACGGAGAAAAGCATGATATTCATCGGACTGGGCTCGAATCTCGGCGACCGCAAACAGCAACTCGAGTCGGCAATCAGAGAGCTGGAGAGCGGCGGCGATATCCGCGTCGTGAAACGCTCGTCTGTCTATGAGACAGAACCGTTCGGTGTAAAAGATCAACCCGATTTTTTGAATATGGTCATTGCGATCGAGACAGAGCTGTCGCCCGAAGCACTTCTCGAAGAGTGCCTGAAGGCAGAAGACAGACTCGGACGTGTTCGCCGTCGTTATTGGGGTGAACGGACGATCGATATCGATCTCTTGGCATATCATCAAGAGGTGCGCCGTACACCAAGACTTCGCATCCCGCATATGTATCTGCCGATGCGTCGATTCGTATTGATGCCGCTTGCGGAGATCGCAGGCGATGAGATCATTCAGCAAGGCAAGACGGCAGACGAACTCTTACGTGCTTGCCGAGACAAAGGCAGGGTGACAAAAGTCGAATAAGGAGGCGGTCGAGTGGCTCGCTTTTTGCTTTGTCATGCACCGTTTGGCAGTGGGCATACCGTTGCCAAAGAAGCAGTAGAGGAAGCGATAAGAAAGGATCATTCGGAGTCTGAATTCTTATGTATCGATATATTTTCGTATTTACCCGGTTGGATAACACATGGCATAATAAACAGTTATTTATGGATATTGGCGCATTGTCCGCATCTTTATCGCCGTGCGTATCGTCTCGGTAACGAGAAGCGTGGCAGTTCGCTGTTATTGAAGCT
>JAFPBC010000223.1 GCA_017390595.1 Selenomonadales bacterium
GAGAGACTGCGGCGGTGTTTTTTCTTACAGTGCGTATCAAACTCGCAAGTCCTTTCTTATCGTAAAGTCATTACTCCTCCCTTCTCTTTAACTTTCTTTGTCAGCAAAGAAAGTTACAAAGAAACTGCATCGCTCTTGAAAAAGGACTATTATCTACTGCCATAACTCTAATCCTTTTTCAAAGGCGATGATTGCTCCACTGATAGCTTTAGCAAAGTCGAGAGGAGAACGGATTGACGATTACATCATCAATTATCCCTTATCAAACACGCACCGAAAAAATAGAAAACAAAAACAGCCCCCACCTCCTCGGTAAGGACTGCCTTCTATTTTCCCTATTCCATTCCCACGCTTACACGTGCTACCCTCACATATTCTTGATTTCGGGCGGCACATCGAGCTCGACGATATCCTTGCCCGTCAAAAGGAAGTTATGTTTGATAAACATATCATGCGCGCGGTCGGCAAGTGCTTTCGTCTCGACATAATCGAGCGCACCGTTTACGATACCGCCGATAAACGGGATGGCCTTACCGAGCGTACCGGAGCCGACTTTTGCCCCCGTCTTAACAGCAAGCTGAGAATATATCTTCTCAGAGATCGACGGCAGAGACGATTCGGGTATCTTATCGAGGAGCTTATCGACACGCTGACTGCCGAGCTTTTTGCCGAGCTCTTTTATGATGCGATTGAGCGACACGCCCGCCAGACACGCATACAGGAGCGTCTTGACCTCCTTGCTTCGGACATCGTACCCGCCCATATACGCAAGGCACGCGATCATACGCATCTGCACATACAGCACGCTGGCGATATTGGCAGGCACCGTCACAGGGATGGTCAACAGCCCGCCCAGACCCGTCACGAAGCCCGATACCGTACACTTCTTGATCTGATTCTGCATGAATGCCTGCGCCGCCTCGTCCACACTGTCATACTTGGCCAGATGATCGCGCGCGAGCTCTTCCACAGGCTCACTCACCTTGTCGATCCCGTCAAGCGACTGCGCGTACAGCTTCTCGAGAAGATTCATCATGTCTTTTTCCGTCATTTTAAATTCCATTCTATCCACCACGCTTTCTTGTTCGTTGGGTCAATATCAAGTCTTGCCCTTATCATATCATAAAACTAGGTAGTACACAATAGTGGACATATGCTCATCAGACCTTCTTGGGGGCAGAATTACGATCGCCTGCCAAAAAAATCGAAAAAATCTTCATTTTTCTCTATAAATGATATTGACTATCATTTGAAGTTGTGCTATTATAATACTCGTAAGGTATACAAATTTTTCATACTTTTCTCTCTCCTCAAAAAAAGAGGCTGTCGCAAACGCGTCAGCCTCTTTTTTATATCCTCGCCATCCATGCCACACGCGACCCCGCCGACCTCGCCTCATACAGCACCTCCCCACACGACCCCGCCGACCTCGCCTCATACAGCACCGCCCCGCACGTGACTCCGCCGTCCTCGCCCCATACAGCACCGCCTGAAAACAGGCATAAAAAAAACAGGTCAGCATACTGCTGCCTGTCTTTTTTCTTTTGCTGTATCGTTTATTGGAAAATGCATCGCACTCCGCAAAGAGGTGTTCTGCGTGAGTGCGATACACAAATAAAGTTTACAACGTCAGGACCGTTTACCTCAACATTCAAGATAGAGTCTGCCCTAAACGGCAGTACCCTTGTGCATATCGAATACGGCTGTGGGGTCATTCTCCTTGTTGAGAAGCAACAGGGCCTGCCTCATTCTTCTCGGTAAGGATCGCTTGGCGGAGCTGGCAAATGATATTCAGGGCAGCCTTACGGCCGGAATCACTCATGCCATCCAATTCGAACAAGATGCGATCGATCACAGGGTCACGCGAAAGTTCATTGTACGATGTACTCTGCAACAATTCGATCACACTGATCTGCATTGCATCAGCAATTCTTCTGACGATACCAACCGTCGGGTTCTTCTTGGAGCGCTCGATCTGTCCCAAATAAGCCGTCGTGATGTTTGCACGCAATGCGACCTTCTCTTGCGAAAGACCTTTGCGACGGCGGTGGTATCTGATTTGTCCTCCAATGTCAAGCTGTCCGTTCATGTTATCACCTACACTATTTTAAGAAAATTAAGTTTGGTCTATTTTATTATATAAAAATTCAGAGAATATGCAATACACCATTATTTATTATTCTATCACATATAATAGCATCTGTCCAAGAAAAGTTTGCATTCCGCATATTTATGTGTATTAGCAGAGGACAATTCTCCCAAGATTGTACACTGCACGCAATACACATATAGTATAGAAAAACAGAGAAAAACAGAGAAAACAAGAGATAATAACACATCATCTCATATGATCAGCATTGTTTCTTTACCTTCGGATACCTTTTCCAAAATGTCCGTTTTCTAAATTGTAGAAAAATAAAAATAATTAAAAAAAAGATATTTTTTTATCTTTTCTTTCTTTTTCCCTAAAATTATCATGTAAATATGCCCATATACCTCGTTCCTGTGGTATGATGAAGGTGTCCTATGACTACCGCAGAGCGTATCGTTACCGCGTCAGCGGTATACACTTAACAGGAGTTGATACTGTGTCACTACTTACACGTTTGATATTATTTTTCATCGGTCTTCCCATTATGTCATTCGGGGTCGTATTCGTTATCAAGTGCAATCTCGGTTCGTCGCCGATCTCGAGCCTGCCGTTCATCATAGAACAGCTCACACCGTATACGCTCGGCGAGCTGACCTTTGCCATCAATGCATGGCTCGTCGTCGTGCAATATCTCTTCACACGACGTATGACCTCATCGCTTCTCCTGCAAATACCGATGACGATCCTCTTTAGCATCTATATCGACCTGAGCGCTATCCTTCTGGAGAACTTTTTCGTCGATAGTTATCTGATGGGACTTACCCTCCTCATCACCGCCTGCTTCGTTACCGCGTTCGGCATCGCGTTCCTCGTCATCGCCAACCTTGTCATCCTGCCGGGCGAAGGCGCGGTACAGGTGATCGCCAACCGTTTCGGACTTGACTTCGGCTTCACGAAGATCGGCTTCGATGTATCGTGCGTGCTCCTTTCTATCGCCATCGCGCTCTACTATCTCGGCGACCTTGGCGGACTGCGTGAGGGTACCATCATCTCCGCGCTTCTGACAGGCTGGTTCGTCCGATTCTGGCTCCGCCGCATCACGACAAAAGACGCTTACGGCAGAATGATACTCGCTCTCCCGTTTACAAAAAATCACCCTTCCAGTATAATAAAAGAATAGACCGTATTCGATATGACCACCATACAGCAAAGGAGGCGAGGAGACTTGGCAGTCCTCAACACGATCCCGGGCAATGACCGATTACTCGAACAAATGAAGATCGTCAAAGAAGACCCCTCCTACGCACAGCGTGAGGTCTACCTTTCTACGCTGAAAAAAGCACGCTTCCTCGTGCCGATCAAGTGGATCAATACGCAAAATACGCGCCGTCGCACGCTTGCTACCATCTACAAGGCAAACGGCGAAAAATACCTGCTCGCCTTCACAAGCTGGGAAGAGCTGTTCAAGTGGAGCGAAAACGAAGACGAACGCGTCGTCGCCCTGTCGCACGAAGAACTCCGTCGACAAGTCCTCGACAAGCAGACATCCTATGACGGCTTCGTCATCGACCCGTACGGCGTCAACCTCATCACACCGCGCCAAGAGATCCTCAGCTCTCTTCCGCTCGTCGCGCCGCAGACGACCCGTTCCGCGGGACGTGAAGCTGTCATCAGCCTTCCGCGCGTCTACTCACAGCGTCTCCTCGGTGCCATCACGAGCCAGCTCAAGCACTTCTACAACGTCAGATGTGCCTACTTCCTCCTCATGGCAACAGAAGACGGCGAAAAAAACTACCTCGTCGTCATCGACTTCGTCGGCGACAACCGCAGACTGTTCTACCACGTGATGAACGCCGCACAGCCGTTCCTCAAGAAAAACGAACACCTCACCATCGTCAGCACCGACTCCGCACTCGGTCGTATGGCAACGCGCGGCCAAAAACCATTCTACACAAGAAGCCGTTTCTCCGACATCCGCGCTTGGCTCGCCGAACAGTACCACCGCCTCGGCTCGTGGTACCAATCACGCAAAGACAAAGGCTCGCCTGCCGACAAGTCCGACCGTACCTGACGAGATACACAATACCATTTTGCACAAACATATAAAATATGATACAATGACCACAGAGAATGATAATGAATATCAAGACTGTGGTCTTTTCATTTATTCATATCAGATACAGCATATGATACCTTACGCGGCACCATCGCAGCTCATGCGACCATGCTCCGCGCATCATATCCATATCCCATCAGAAAGAAGGAACACCATGACCGACCGCAATACCACGCTTCGCATCGGCAAGATGGCATGCGCTGCCTGCTCTGCCCGCATCGAAAAGCGACTCACTAAGCTCGCAGGCATCACCGAGGCGACCGTCAACCTTACCACCGAAGAAGCACACATCACCTACGACGATACCGTGCTCACCGAAGAGAAGATCATCGCCGTGATCGAAAAGCTCGGCTTCACCGCAGAGACCAAGACCGCCCCGCCCGCCGAACTTACCCTTGTCATCGGCAACATGGCGTGCGCCGCCTGCTCTGCCCGCATCGAAAAACGCCTCGCCAAAATGCAAGGCATCACCGAGGCAGTCGTCAACCTCACCACAGAGCGCGCCCGCATCACCTACGACGCGACCGTCACCTCATCGACCGCCATCATCGCCGTGATCGAAAAACTCGGCTTCACCGCGCGCCTTGCGACCGACACCCCGACAGGCGATACGAACCCGAGCGAAAACACCGACGCGAAAAAACGGCTCCTCTTCGCCGCGCTCTTTTCGCTCCCCATGCTCCTTAATATGCTCATAGAATGTTTCGTAGGGCACGGTAATGTCCCCGTACTCTCTGACCCCTACCTCCACCTCGCACTCGCCACCCCCGTCCAATTTGTAAGCGGAGCCTACTTCTACCGCGACGCCTACAATGCACTCAAAGGCGGCGGTGCCAACATGAGCGTCCTCGTCGTACTCGGCACCACGAGCGCGTACCTCTTCAGTCTGTATCAGCTCATGATCGGAAACCACAGCGTCTACTTCGAAACGTGCGGCATCCTCATCACGCTCATCCTCTTCGGAAAATATCTCGAATCGCGCGCCAAAGGCAAAACAGGACAAGCCATCCGCGCACTCCTCTCCCTTCGTCCCGCGACCGCCCGCGTCCTCCGCGCAGGCACCGAACACACCATCCCACTCGCCGAACTGCGCGTAGGCGATACCGTCATCGTCCGACCCGGCGAGATCATCCCCACCGACGGCATCATCGAAAGCGGAACAAGCACCGTCGACGAATCCATGCTCACAGGCGAATCCGTCCCCATCGACAGATCGATCGGCGACCATATCACAGGAGGCTCCGTCAACATCTGCGGCGCGCTCACCTTCACAGCACAGCGAGTAGGCAGCGACACCACGCTCGCCCGCATCGTCCGCATCGTCGAAGAAGCCCAGAGCGTCAAAGCCCCCATCCAGCGATTCGCCGACCGCGTCTCCTACTACTTCGTCCCAGCCGTCACAGCCATCGCCCTTTTCACCTTCGCCTGCCACCTCGCACTCAGCTCCGCACTCGAAGAATCACTCATCCCCGCCGTCGCCGTCCTCGTCATCGCCTGCCCCTGCGCACTCGGACTCGCCACCCCCACAGCGATCCTCGTCGGCAGCGGAC
>JAFPBC010000224.1 GCA_017390595.1 Selenomonadales bacterium
GCGAAGCTTGAAGAGCGGGCGGAACGCATCGCACAGACAGGAGAAAATTTTGGCGGAAAGATGGCAAGAAATACTTGCTTGCGCGGCCGTATTAGTGGTAAACTAAAATGTAAAGAAAAAACGGATCATATAGAAACAATACTGGCGCATCTCGGTGCGCGAAAGATAACGATACAGAACAGCAAGCGAAACGTAACTTGTACGGCGTATGCCCCGAATCTGGAGGACGCGGTACAACTCAGTGGGGAACAAGTCAATCTGAACATCGTACTCAGAGACAGCGGAGACAGTACCATGGTCTATCTCGGTACACCGCTTTTGATGATGGAATACTGATATCCCCGAACGATAGAAGGCACTGTACGGCAGTGGGAGGAACAAATGGACAAACTAATCGTAAAAGGTGGCAATCGCCTCGTTGGCAAAGTGAAGATCAGCGGTGCCAAAAACGCAGTATTGCCGATCATAGCGGCGACGCTTTTGAACGGTGCGACGAGCATCCTGGAAGAAGTACCGAATCTTCAAGATGTGCGTACCATCTCGGAAGTACTTCGTCAGCTTGGCGCAAAAGTAGAATATCGACCGGGCAACATTTTGGCAGTAGACAGCACGACGCTCACTACGTGTGAAGCGCAGTATGAGCTCGTCCGCAAAATGCGTGCTTCGTTCCTCGTGATAGGCCCGCTCCTTGCACGTGAAGGCGAAGCAAAAATATCGCTCCCCGGTGGCTGTGCGATCGGTACACGTCCGATCGATCTGCATCTGAAAGGCTTCGAAGCGCTCGGTGCAACGATCGACATCGGCAGCGGCTATATCGCGGCAAAAGCTCCCGAGGGCGGTCTCAAAGGCGCGCGTATCTATCTCGACTTCCCGAGCGTAGGTGCAACAGAAAACATCATGATGGCGGCAACGCTTGCCGAAGGTCAGACGATCATCGAGAATCCTGCACAAGAACCCGAGATCATCGACCTTGCCAACTTCCTCAACGTAATGGGAGCAAAAGTGCGCGGCGCGGGTACGAACGTCATCAAAATAGACGGTGTCAAACAGCTCAAAAGCGCAACGCATACCATCATTCCCGACCGTATCGAAGCAGGCACATATATGATCGCAGCGGCAATGACAGGCGGCGATGTCTATATCGAAAACGCTATCAGCGAACACCTGAAACCGCTTATCGCGAAACTCAAAGAAGCGAATGTTGGTGTAGAAGAAGATATCAACGGTATCCGCGTCTACTCCGGCGGTGAACTTCGCGCGGCTGATATCAAGACGCTTCCGTATCCCGGATTCCCGACGGATATGCAGGCACAGTTCATGGCAATGCTCGCGATCGCACGTGGGACAGGCGTTGTAAAAGAAACGGTATTCGAAAACCGCTTCATGCACGTAGATGAGCTCAATCGTATGGGTGCCAACATCCGTATCGAAGGCAGCAGTGCCTATGTCGAAGGCGTAGCAAAGCTCACAGGCTGTCCTGTCAAGGCGACCGACCTTCGCGCAGGCGCGGCGATGGTGCTTGCAGGCCTTGTGGCTGACGGCGAAACGGAGATCACCAACCTCCACCATATCGACCGTGGTTATGACGAACTCGTCGAAAAACTTCGCGGACTCGGCGCGGACATCACAAGAATAGAAGACTAACACAAGAGGACCCATCTTATCAAAGACGGGTCCTTTTTTTATGCATAGACAGCATCTTTCGTGCATAACGATGAACGAAGGAGGCTTGCTATGAAACGTATGATATTGATGACAGTATTACTGCTTGCGGGCATGATGCTCATCATACCGCTCGTCATCGTTGACACAGAGCGTACGGCAGTGAAAGAAGATACAGGGAATATCCGCGTCTATCTGCATGAAGAAGACCGCATCGAGGAGATGACGATGGACGACTACCTCATAGGCACACTTGCCGCGGAGATGCCTGCCGCATTCGAGGAAGAAGCTCTCAAAGCACAAGCAGTAGCCGTCCGCACATATACCGCACAGCAGATGGAACGCTATGGCGGGAAAGGATACAAGGGAGCAGACATCAGCACAGACTATCGCGTCCATCAGGCGTATATCGGTGAGGCGAAACAACGTGAAAAATGGGGCGACAAATACGATGCGTACCGCGAAAAGCTCCGTCATGCCGTCAGAGCCACCGCGGGAGAAGTCGCGACATATGACGGCAAGCTCATACGCGCGCTCTATCACAGCAGTTGTGGTGGACGCACAGCCTCATCGCAGGAAGTCTGGGACAAGGCTCTTGCGTATCTTGTCAGCGTCCCTTGCAAGTGGGATGCGGATGCACCGCGGTATCGTGAAGAACAGCGCGTCACATTCGCCGATATCGCAGCCAACCTCGGCGAAGACGCGACCGTCATGACGGCAAGCGCAGACGGCAGTGACATCGTGCAAGTCGTCAATCGGACAGAATCGGGTCGTGCCGACTTGGTACGCATCGGCGGGCAGAATTACGCAGGCTATGACGTTCGCGCGAAACTCGCCCTACGTTCGGCGAATTTTACCGCGAGGGCGGACAAAGACGGCATCGTCTTCACGACAGTCGGCTACGGGCATGGTGTCGGCTTATGTCAATACGGTGCCAACGGCATGGCAAAAGCAGGTCACTCGTACCGTGATATCCTCACGCATTATTATCAGGGCATCACCGTTCAGCCCATCGAACAAATCAAACGTATATAACATCGC
>JAFPBC010000225.1 GCA_017390595.1 Selenomonadales bacterium
ACACTTTATATCCCCCGAAAAAGCCATGGAAATCGAAAACAACTTGGGCGCTGATATAATTATGGCTTTCGACAAATGCTCGCCCTACGGCGCTGATTACGCAACGAGTAAGGTCGCTATGGAAAGAACGTTAAAATGGCTTGATAGGTGTTATAATTATCATAAAAATCCAAAACAAGCACTTTTTCCTATCGTACAAGGCAACATGTACAAAGATTTGCGTTTACAAAGCCTAAAAGAAACTATTCCGTACGCAAAACACGGTATTGCAATTGGTGGATTGTCGGTTGGCGAACCAAAGGAAATTATGTACGATATTATGGATACAATGTATCCTTATTATCCCACAAACGTTCCAAGATATCTAATGGGCGTGGGAAGTCCCGATTGCCTTATTGAAGGGGTTATGCGTGGTATCGATATGTTCGACTGCGTATTCCCGACACGTGTTGCGCGTAACGGTACAGCAATGACACGCAACGGCAGACTTGTCGTCAAAAACGCGGAATATGCACATGACTTCCGCCCGATCGATGAAAATTGCGGTTGCTACACGTGCCGTAACTTCTCGCGTGCGTATATTCGTCACTTGCTCAAAGCAGAAGAGATATTCGGCCTTCGCTTGACGACGATCCATAACTTGTATTTCTTGATCAACTTTATGAAAGAGATGCGTCAGTCCATCATCGAAGATCGATTCCCTGCGTTCCGTGAGGAGTTTTTTAAACAATATCAGACGAAATAAAAGGAAAAATCGAACTTGTGTGGAATAAAAACAAGGTTAAATAATATTTTGGAGGGATTATTGTGGATTTATCTAACGAGATGGTTCAGACATTGGTTGCATACGGCCCGGTCGTATTTATGCTTATCGTATTTTACTTCTTGCTGTATCGCCCGCAGAAAAAAGAACAGAATGCTAGAAAAAATATGCTTTTGAACCTCAAAAAAGGCAACAAGATCGTTACGGTCGGTGGTGTATACGGTACGATCACGGAGATCAAAGATGATATCGTGAAGATCAAGATCGCTGACAAAGTTGAAGTTGAGATCGCACGTATGTCGGTTGCAAACAACATGAACGACCCGATCAAAATTCGCGGTCAGAAATAAGACGTGATAGATACGGACAAAGATTTCGTTCGGCGGCAATATGCTGCCGAACGAAAAGCGTATACGGAGCTTTGTCGGACTGAAGAGAATGAAGCCATTACGGCTCATTTTTTGCAGTCTGCTCTATATTATAATGCTCGTACAGTGATGTGCTATGTATCGATGCGCAGAGAAGTCGATACCCATTCGCTTATCAAGACGATGATACGTGATGGCAAGACAGTCTGCGTTCCGAAGATAACAGACAGGAACGGTCAGATGTGTGCCGCTCTCATTCGTTCGTGGGACGATCTTGCGTGTGTCGGTCCGTTCGGTATCTTGGAACCTTCCGAAAAGGCAGAGGTCATCGAGCCGAATGAGATCGATCTGATCGTTGTTCCCGCGATCGCTTTTACGCAGACGGGGCATAGACTTGGCATGGGCGGTGGATATTACGATCGCTTTTTGGCGAATACACAAGCTGTACGGATCGGATTTGCATTTTCTTGCCAGATAAAACAGTCGCTTCCGACCGATGGGTGGGATGCGAAGATGGACCATCTGGTATCACGAGAAGGAATAACGGACTGTCGGACAAGCAAAGTGCAGGGTTAAGCTGTATTTTGCTTGTTTGACGGTTTTGGATTGTTCGAAAGGACGAGATAGGGGGACTTATTGTGAGAAAAAATGAACTTGCAAAATTCCTTGCGGCAGTCATTGCCATTATCGTTGCGTTTGCATTTTGCATTCAGCCGTTGGCATCGTCTATCAAGCAAGGTCTTGACTTGCAAGGTGGTACACATGTCGTCTTAGAGGCTATCGATACGCCCGAAGCCAAAGTTGACGACGACTCGGTAAATCGTGTCGTTAGGATCATTGAACGACGCGTAAACGAACTCGGTTTGACAGAACCGATCATCCAGAGGGAAGGACAACGCCGTATTATCGTTGAGCTTCCGGGTATCAAAGACCCTGACAGTGCGATCAAGTTGATCGGTAAAACGGCAATGCTCGAGTTCCAGGATCCGAACGGTGTTACGGTCTTGACTGGCAGCGATCTTAAAGACGCGCGTGCTCAGATGGACCAAGCGCAGCAGAATCTTGTTGCACTCGAATTTACTTCCGAAGGTGCAGAAAAGTTTGCTAAAGTTACGGCAGAAAATATCGGCAGACCGATCTCGATCTTGCTCGATAAACAAGTATTGACCAGCCCTACCGTTCAGGCTATCATTCCGAACGGTAAAGCTGTTATCACGGGCAACCGTACGATGGAAGAGGCGCAAGACCTTGCGATCCTTCTGCGTTCGGGTTCCCTCCCTGTTAAAGTAGAAGTTATGGAAACGAGAACGGTCGGTCCGTCGCTCGGTCAGGACTCCAAAGATAAGAGCGTCGTGGCATTCGGTGTCGGTATCGGTGCGGTCGTTCTTTTCATGCTCGTGTTCTACCGTATGTCGGGCCTTATCGCTAACATAGCACTTCTTCTTTATACGCTTCTTATTCTTCTTACGCTCAATCTCTTGAACGCAACACTTACACTTCCCGGTATCGCAGGTATCATCCTCAGTATCGGTATGGCGGTCGATGCGAACGTTCTTATCTTTGAGCGTTTTAAAGAAGAGATCCGTGCAGGAAAAACACTTCGTGCGGCGATGGATGCAGGTTTCCACCGCGCAATGACGACGATCATCGACTCGAACGTAACGACCTCGATCGCAGGTGTCGTTCTCTTCTTCTTGGGAACGGGTTCGATCAAAGGTTTTGCCATTACGATGCTTGTCGGTATCGTTCTCAGTATGTTTACGGCGGTTACCGTCACACAATTCTTGATGAAGAGCTTGCTGAATTCGAAAGCAATTACGAACAGTAAGTTTTTCGGGGTATAAGGGGGATTGGTGCAGATGGAACGTTTTCGCTTTAATATTATCAAGAGAACCAAACTCTGGTTCATCCTCTCTTTGCTTATCATTTTGCCGGGCTTAGTGTCGATCGGTGTACAAGGCTTCAATCTTGGTATCGATTTCACGGGCGGTACGATCATGGATGTATCGTTTGAAGAGCCCGTATCGGTCGAACAGATCCGTGATGTTATGTCGCGTCACGGTCTCGGTAACAGCGTTATCCAGTTGGCAACGGAAGAAGGTCAGACGACTTCTAAAGATGCCATGATACGAACGCCTGTCTTGTCGGAAGATGCTCGTTCGGCAGTAGCGGCAGACCTCAAAGAATCTGTCGGTAACTTCGAGATCAAACGTGTCGAACTCGTCGGCAGTGTCGTTGGGGAAGAGCTCACGATGAACGCTATCGTAGCTGTATTGATCTCGTGGGTGCTTATCGTTCTCTATATCGCATACCGTTTCGAATTCACGTTCGGTATTGCGGCGATCGGTTCGCTCCTTCATGACGTTATCGTTGTACTTGGGACATTCTCGATCTTGCAGTATGAGATCGATTCGGCATTCATTGCGGCGATCTTAACAGTCGTCGGTTATTCGATCAACGATACGATCGTTATCTTCGACCGTATTCGTGAAAATCTCAAGCTGCGCAGACGCGGCGGTCGCTACGAAGAAATCGTAGAAGACAGCTTGTGGCAGACGATGACACGTTCTATCTATACGAGCGTGACGGTTTTGGTCTGCGTGCTCGCGCTCTACTTCTTCGGCGGTGAAACGACGAAAGGCTTCGCGCTTGCGTTGACGATCGGTATGTTCATCGGTGCGTACTCGTCCATTTTCAATGCGGCACCTGTATGGGTCATCTTGGTGAATCGCAAAGATAAACGTCGTTTGACAAATCGTGACAATACGCCTAAAAAAGAAAAAGAGCCGTCTAAAGAGAAAAAACAGCCTAAAGATGAGCATGACGCTTCTTCTTGGTTGAAAGACGAAGTTTAATGAAATGAAAGAGACTACACTTGATGTAGTCTCTTTTTTCGTATAAAAAGGAAATAGCTTCATCAAAGCGAATCATTATATATTTAGACAGAATCCAAACAAAGGAAGAATCGACTATGATGGACAAACGATGGAATTTTTTCGAGGCAGATGAGGAAACGGTAGACAGCTTGGCAGCTGCGCTTCAAGTACCTTCTTATATAGCGAAGATATTGGTGAATCGCGGTATCACGACAGTAGATGACGCGAAGCGATTTTTAACGCAAGATGAATCGTATGGCGTTTCTCCTTTTTTGATGAAGGGGATCGATAAGGCTGTCGAGCGTATCCAAACAGCGATCGAAAACGGAGAAAAGATCGTCGTCTATGGGGACTATGATGTAGACGGTATCACGGCGACTTCGCTTATGATGAGAGTGCTCAAAGAGCTCGGTGCCGATGTCGCATATTTTATTCCCAATCGTCATACCGAAGGGTACGGACTCAACAGCGATTCTCTTGCGGAACTTATCGAATTGCATGGTGCCAAAGTGATCGTTAGCGTTGACTGCGGTATCACGTCTGTCTCGGAGGCTGAGACGATGCCGTCGGGTGTCGATCTCATTATTACCGATCATCATCAACCGCTCGATATATTGCCGAATGCGTATGTCGTCATCAACCCGAAACAAGAAGGCTGTGATTATCCCGAGAAGATGTTGGCAGGTGTCGGGGTAGCCTTCAAGCTGTGCCAAGCACTTTGGCAGACGATGCGTAATGAAGAGTTGACGCGATATTACGATCTGGTAGCGCTCGGTACGATAGCCGATATCGTTCCTTTGGTTGGAGAAAATCGTGCGTTCGTACAACGCGGATTGTCCGAGATGAAAATGTGTCGCAACAAAGGGATGTATGCACTGATGCAGGTCAGTCAGGTAGAACCTGCGTTGGTAACGGCAGGTCATGTTGGTTTTCGTCTTGCGCCGCGTTTGAATGCGGCAGGCAGGCTCGGTCAAGCCGAAAGCGGAGTGGAACTTCTGCTGGCAGATGATGATGACAGATGCCGTATGATAGCCGAGGAGCTCAATGCAGAGAATGAAGAACGTCAGCGTATCGAAAAAGAAATATTGGAAGAAGCCGTCGCAGTCATTGAAGAGAAAAAATTGGCAGACGATCATGTGATCGTCGTCAGCGGAGAGGGCTGGCATGGTGGCGTCATCGGGATCGTTGCTTCGCGTATCGTGGAGCGATATTATCGTCCGACGATCGTCATTACGACAGAAGACGGTATGGGTAAGGGGTCTTGCCGCAGTATTTCGGGATTCGATATTTTGGATGCGCTGAAAGCAGGTCAAGATATCCTGACGAAATTCGGCGGACATAAGCAAGCGGCAGGACTTGGTATCGAAGCGAGCAAGATCGACGAATTCCGTATTCGCATGAACGAATATGCGAAAGACTATGCCGATGATGATATCTGGCGACCGCAAGTGAAAATAGATGCTGTCGTTGCTCCGACAGCAGTGGATGAACAGCTTGTTCGCTCGCTTGATATGCTGGAGCCGTTCGGCATGGGGAATCCGCGGCCGTTGTTTGCGTGTGAAAGTATGCCGATACAGTCGCTTGCAAAAATCGGCAAAGACC
>JAFPBC010000226.1 GCA_017390595.1 Selenomonadales bacterium
ATCGCTCGGCAACTTCTTCACGGTACAAGATATCCTCGAACATTACAAAGGCGAAGTGCTTCGTTTCTTCATCGTATCGACGCACTACCGCTCGCCGCTTGACTTCAGCGACGAACGTTTGACCGAAGCGGCTCGTTCGCTCCAGCGTCTCGAAGTAGCGAAAAAAGCGTGCGAAGAGCTTGCCAAAGTAAACGGCAACGCAGACAGCCAAGAAGCACAGGCACTCGTCCGCGCGGCAAAAGAAGCGATGGCGAACTTCGACACCGCGATGGAAGACGACTTCAACACGGCACTTGCGATCAGCTACTTGTTCGCGCTCGCAAAAGAGATCAACATCTACCATGCGGCAGTGATGAAAGATAATAGTCTCCATAACAGCGACCTCTTCCAAGAGGCACAGAGCCTCTACATGGATATGGCGAACGTCATCGGTATCCTCGAACAGGAAGAAGAAGCGGCAGGGGACGATGATCTCGCTTCCGACTTGATGGACCTTATCATCGAAATTCGCCAGCAGGCACGTCAGGAAAAAAATTGGGCAGTCGCAGACCGTATCCGCGCTCGTCTCGGTGAACTCGGCATCGTGCTCGAAGATTCTCCGCAAGGCGTGAAATGGAAACGCCAATGAAACTGTTTCGATTTCGCAGATTCCAAAATGAACGCGAGCGTCTGTTCGAATCGGCATTAGCTGATACTCCGCAGAAAGATGTCGCGCCCGAGCAGATGAATCCGCTCGTCCTCGCCTATATCGGCGATGCGTATTTTTCGCTCTACGTTCGTACGCGCATGGTCGCTTACGAAAAAAATAAAATGCAGGCACTCCATGCAGTCGATGCCAAGATCGTCTCGGCATCAATGCAAGCTGTCGCGTGCCGCACGATCGAAGAAGACCTTACCGATACCGAACGCGAAGTCCTGCGCCGCGGCAGAAATGCCAAGTCGCAGGTACCCAAGAGTGCCACCGTCGGCGAATACCGTGCCAGCACCGCATTCGAAGCGATCCTCGGCTACTGGTATCTCAAAGGCGATATGACAAGACTTGACGAGATGGCGGGAAAAGCATTCCGCGCCATCCTTACGGCTATGAATGAAGAAAGAGAGGGGAACTGATATGAAAGTACAATTGATGCAACATACCCCCAATCCGCAGCGCGTCGTCGCGATGGCGGCAAGACTCTGCTACTCGCCCATCGGCGCACAAGAGCTCGCCGAAACGATGACCGACAAGCAGGTGGAAAGTCTCCTCAAAAAGATCGTTGAACTCGGACACACCTCGACGCTCGAACACGTCACGTTCACGTTCGCCATCGAAGGCGTATCGCGTGTATTGACGCACCAGCTCGTGCGTCATCGTATCGCGTCGTACTCTCAGCAGAGCCAGCGATACGTCAGCGAACATGATTTTGAATATATCGTGCCGAAGACCATCGCGGCCAACGAAGAAGCACTCGCCAAATTCGAAGCGCTCATGAAAAATGTACGCCAAACGTATGACGAACTCGTTGCGCTCGGCGTCGACAAAGAAGATGCGCGCTATTCGCTCACCAATGCGACCGAAACGAAGATCGTCGTCACGATGAACGCACGCTCGCTCCAGAACTTCTTCAACCTGCGTTGTTGTCAGCGCGCACAGTGGGAGATCCGTGAGATGGCGCGCCTCATGCTCATCGAAGTGAAAAAAGTCGCTCCTATCTTGTTCGCGAAAAGCGGCCCTCTTTGCGTGGCGGAAGGCTTCTGCCCGGAAGGCAAAATGAGCTGCGGAAAAATGAAAGAGATGCAAGCCCTCTACGCGACGCTCGGACAGGAGGCATAACATGGCAAACGAAGAAATCTTAGTCGGACGCAACAGCGTTATGGAAGCGCTCAAAAGCGGCCGTTCCATCAATAAGCTCTGGATCGCAAAAGGCGACCGTCAAGGCTCGCTCCGCGAGATCGCAGGCCTTGCGAAAAAACAGGGCATCATCGTACAGGAAGTCGATGAACGCAAAGTAAAAGACCTCGCGGGCGATATGCGCCACCAAGGCGTACTTGCTTTTGTCAGCCCCGTCGAATACCAAGACTGGGAAGATGTCCTCTCCGACGTCATGGCGCGCGGAGAAGTGCCGCTTTTTATCCTTCTTGACGAACTTGAAGACCCGCACAACCTCGGCGCTATCCTTCGTACGTGCGATGCCTCGGGCGCGCATTGCGTGCTCATCCCGAAACGTCGTGCGTGTCCCCTCAATGCCACCGTTGCCAAAACGAGCGCGGGTGCCGTAGAATACGTCCCTGTCGCACAGATCGGAAACATCGCGCAAACGATACGCGCACTCAAAAAAGCAGGCTTCTGGGTCGTCGGTGCCGACATGGACGGCGCGGAGAACTTCTACGATGCCAACCTCACGGGCCCGCTCCTTCTCATCGTAGGGAGCGAAGGCAAAGGCATGGGCAGACTGACGAAAGAACAATGC
>JAFPBC010000227.1 GCA_017390595.1 Selenomonadales bacterium
GAGTTTGAGGTCTTGTCGACCGATCGTGGTATCCATACCGAGCAAGTCGAATCCAATGTTCGCTGTGTCGAGAACGACATGCGCTCCGCCTTCGTTATGCGGCGTGTCACCGGTCGCGATACGTCCGCTGAAGGTGATATCATCGCTGACTTTACCGTCTACGGTAAGACGTGCACGGTAGTCTGTCTTGTCGCCGTTATCTTCGAGCGATGCGTAACGGATACGCGTATCACCGCTCACTTTGATGCGTTCTTGCTCTTCTTTGACTTCATTCACGTCTTCACGAAGAGAACCGATCTCGTTCGTAAATTCTACTGCCAAGTCATCGATGAGTGCTTTTTGCTCTTCGGTCGTATCCGTCTGCTCCATCAAGGCATCGACGAGCTTCGCCATCTCGTAGCGTGTCATCGTACGATCGCCGCCGAAACTGCCGTCCTCGTATCCCTCGATAAGGCCTGCATCAGCAAGGCTCATCACGGCATCATATGCCCAATGACCTGTCGGCACATCCGCGAAAAGTTCGTTCGAGTCTGCTGCAAATGCGGGTACGACGAACGATACCGCAAGCGCGCTCACTACTGCTGTTTTTAACAATCTTTTTTTCATTTTTAAATCCTCCTTGGAATCGATACTGTTCGCAGGTGCATAGCACCAATATGACAAGGCAGGCATCCGTCGGCAACGAGTGACCGTGTTTCCTCTTGCGTTCGAATTTCTGTTTGCCATACTCCTACCGCATTCGGTAGGTATGTATGCGCATCTCGTATTCCAAAAAGGTCGACTGAACGATCGGCATCTTCTGCTGTCGTTTTTGCTACTGCGTCTGTCTCCCGTTTTTTGGTCTGTGTCCTGTGGGGTGACCGTTCAGCCAAGATAGTTATACCATGTATCAAGGCAGAGGGTCAACGCAAACAATTTTCCATTTATAAAGCAAAAACAGGGAATCCGACGTAAGTCAAATTCCCTGTCTGTTAGCCTATTTAATTCACTTCAATATTGATGCGAAGCGGGCCTACTGTGTAGATATCTTCGCGTGTATATGCGCGCAAAACGATATCTCCGTCTGCTCTGTTTACCTTGTTCACGGCAGCGTATACTTCAGCGGCACTCATAACACCGACTGTGCCTTGAAGCGGGTCGAACAAGAGTCCGCTTTTGAGCGCGACCTCGTTGACTTTGTGCAAGAATACGAGCACCGTTTCTTCCGAGTTGACACGTTCATCTGCTTTGAACGACTGCTCATAGACGAGCGTTCCGCGCGGATAAACGAGTTTGTTCGGATAATGTTCGATGCGACCAACGACAGCTTCGCCGTAGACGCTGTTACCTGCCGCCGTAACTCGAATGATAACATCATCACTGCTCGTTAAGATGCTTTCGAGCGCCTTATCATAATCATCCTGCGATACCCAGAGAACCTTGAGGTTCTGCTCTTTGATATTGAGACGATTCAAAATATTATTGTTGATCTGATGAACAGCACCTTGCAATGTCTGGATGGCTTCTTCTTTTCCAAGTCCGTGTTTGATGACAGCCGTTGCCAAGACCTCGCCGTTTCTGAACAGGATCGCTCCTTCACGGATATTCTGAAGACCTGCCAAGAGCTGGCTCGA
>JAFPBC010000228.1 GCA_017390595.1 Selenomonadales bacterium
CGTTTAAGCAATGCTCTGTCTTGCTCATCCACGGCAAAAAGCAATTCTTGTTGCTTACGGATATATTTGCCCGTTCTCCGATAATAGTCAGCTTGTATGACGAACGAAGCACTTTTCAACAGCCCTTTTAATATCTCTTCGCTTTTTTCATACAACATATTATGCACCAGACCGTGATAGATATTTCCCGCACCTATTCTGACAGCCCGCGCAATATCTTCAGCCGAAAAAAGTTTTGTCAGCACATCGAGCGTCCCGACAAGCGGTGTCGTATCAAAATAAAGCTGAAATAATTCCGACGGCTCCCAACGCAAGAGTTCTTGTTTTCCCGCAAGAAAACCACATATCAATTCCCTATCAGAAAGGCCATCAAGCATATCGTTGTATGTACGGATATCATCTGCTTTGAGTTCATCCAGTATCATAACAATATCGATATCACTTTTTTCATTCGCTTCTCCTCTGCCGTAACTTCCTTGCAATCCGACGAAATATATCCTCTCACCAAACACGTTTTGTACTGTTTTCACGAAGCAAGGTATCCATTCTTTTAACTGTATCATAGATTCTTCCCTCCTTCGACTACTTCCTTAGAAAGAATGACCCCCTGCCAAAAAGCAGGGGGATTTTTCTTATTTCATCAATTCTCTTACGAAGTTCGGAAGTGCGAAGCAACCTTGCTGAACTTCTGCGTTGTGGTAACGCATTTCCATCGTCTGACGGCTCGTATCAGCATCTTTCGGGCCGTATTTTTTGGAGCCGAGCGTGAAGCAATGGCAGCCACCCGGATAGATGGGGATATGTGCCAAGTAGAGATCCGTGATCGGGAAGATGGCTTTTACATCTTTCTGGATACGTTTGATAAGCTCTCTGTGATAGAACGGGGATTCCGTCTGCTGTACGAAGAGACCGTCTTCTTTGAGTGCTTTGTATACGTTTCTGTAGAATTCCGGCGTGAAGAGACCTTCGCCCGGGCCGATCGGGTCAGAGCAGTCAACGATGATAACATCGTATTCATTCGTAGCGTCTGCCATGTGCTGGATACCGTCACCGATCTTGAGATCGAGTTTCGGATTGGGTTCGTTGAGTGCCGAGCTGATCTCAGGCAAATATTTTTTGCAGACATCAACGACCATGCCGTCGATCTCTACCATTTCTACTTTTTCTACCGTATCATGACGAACGACTTCACGTACCGTACCACCGTCACCGCCACCGATTACGAGAACTTTTTTCGGGTTCGGATGAATGTAGAGCGGAACGTGCGCGATCATTTCATGATATACATATTCTTCAAAAATGCTCGTCTGAAAAACACCATCCAAAACAAGCATACGACCGAACTGGTAGGAGTCGACGACTGCTACATCCTGGAATTCCGATTTGCCTGCGAAGAGGGTTTCTTTAACACGTGCTGTAAGACCAAGCGTTTCTGTTTGATTTTCAGTACACCATAATTGCATAATAATCTACTACCTCCTAAACAACATCTATTCTTTTATTATACCGAATTTCACAAATTATACAAGTCTATCACAAAAAAGGAAGGCAAAAAGTGCCTTCCTTTGTGTATTATATTTTAGCGGCGATAGCTTCTGCCATTTCCATCGTGGAAGCTTTTTTCATGCCTTCACGATAGAGATCAGCTGTGCGATATCCGTCAGCAAGAACTGCTTCTACGGCTTGTTCAATCGTCTCTGCCGCTTCGTTTTCGTCGAGTGAATAACGGAGCATCATAGCCGCGGAAAGAATCGTACCGACAGGGTTTGCGATTCCCATGCCTGCAATATCGGGCGCACTGCCGTGGATAGGCTCATAGAGACCTGTTCCCTTGCCCATGCTTGCCGACGGCATCATGCCGATAGAACCGCCGATAACAGCGGCTTCATCGCTCAAGATATCGCCGAACAAGTTGCTCGTTACGAGAACATCAAAGCCTTTCGGATTGGATGCAAGCTGCATTGCCGCGTTATCTACATACATATCGCCGAGCTCTACATCAGGATATTTTTCTGCGACTTCATGCGCCGTTTTGCGCCAGAGTCTCGACGATGCCAATACATTCGATTTATCAACAGAAGTAACTTTGCCTTTGCGTTTCTGCGCCGCTTGGCAAGCAAGCTCTACGATACGCTCAATTTCGGGTCTCGTATAATATTCTTTGTCCCATGCAGTCATCACACCGTCTACTTCTTGCGCTTCAAATTTCTCGCCGAAATAGATACCGCCTGTCAATTCACGCACGATCAAGATATCAGCACCGCTGACAAGCTCGGGCTTAAGCGGAGAGTATTCCGCGAGCGACGCGGGTACGCTGATGGGACGAAGGTTCGCAAAAAGGCCGAGTGCCTTACGAAGTCCGAGTATTGCACGTTCGGGACGAAGATGCGGTGCTACACTGTCCCATTTCGGCCCGCCGACTGCACCAAGGAGGACTGCATCAGCCGCTTTTGCCGCGTCTATCGTTGCTTGCGGGAGTGGTTCACCAAACTTATCAATGGCCGCGCCACCTGCATCGTATTCACTAAACGCAAGCTCAATATTATGTTTTGCGGCCGCTTTTTTGAGTACCAAGATGGCCGCATCTGTTATCTCTCTACCGATCCCGTCACCGGGGATCACGACGATCTGTTTCATATGCTTATTCTCCTTTGACGTAGTTGATGAGACCGCCCGCTTTGGCAATATCTTGGATAAAGCCCGGCAGCGGTTGCGATGAGTATTCTTCGCCCGTTGTGATGTTCTTCACGATACCTGCACTAAGGTCTACGCTGATCTGATGACCTGCTTTGATCTTTTCTACATTGTCGCCGAGTTCAAGGAGCGGCAACCCAATATTGATCGCATTGCGATAGAAAATACGTGCGAAATTATTCGCGATAACAACAGGCACACCACTCGCTTTGATAGCGACAGGAGCGTGCTCACGCGAAGAACCGCAACCGAAATTGCGATCGGCTACAATGATGTCGCCTTCCTGCACATTGGGTGCAAATGTCGTGTCGATATCTTCCATACAATGTACTGCCAATTCTTTCGGATCTGCCGTATTCAAATAGCGAGCAGGAATAATAACATCTGTATCAATATTGTCGCCATAACGCCAAACTTTGCCTTCTAAAATCATCTTACATGACCTCCTTCGGTTCTGCAATGCGTCCTGCGATAGCACTTGCCGCCGCAACGCTCGGACCCGTCAAATATACTTCGCTGTCTACGTGTCCCATACGACCGCGGAAGTTACGGTTCGTCGTCGATACGGCACGTTCGCCTGCCGCCAGAATACCCATATAACCGCCGAGGCACGGACCGCAAGTCGGTGTGCTGACGATGGCATTCGCTTCGATAAATGTCGCAATATAACCGCGTCTCATCGCTTCCATATAGACA
>JAFPBC010000029.1 GCA_017390595.1 Selenomonadales bacterium
GGGTGTCTATCAGCTCAACGGCAGATACCTGTCGGAAAGACAGCTCAATCTCCGTTTTGCCGAAGCGGCGGAAGAATGTCACGTACCGCAATCGGCTGAGATAAAGTATCGCAACATCATGTTGTCTCAGCGCTCGATCCCCATCGTAGCCGATGGTAAAGTCGTACGTGTCATCGTACTCGTTACCGATATTACGGAGATCAAAAAGAAAGAAAAAGAGCTGCTTATCAAGTCGGCCGTTATCCAAGAGATACACCATCGTGTGAAAAACAACTTGCAGACGATCGCGAGCCTTCTTCGTATGCAGGCGCGTCGCGCGGACTCCGAGCAAGTACAAGCCGCCTTGAACGAAAGCATCAATCGTATCTTGAGCATCTCTGTCGTACATGAATTTTTGTCGCAGCAAGATGCCGAAACGATCGACATTGCCGAAGTAGCCAAAAATATATTGGAATTATTGGCGCAGAATATGCTTGCGCCCGACTTTAGATTACAGACCGTCTTTGACGGCGAGACGGCCATCTTACCGTCCGAACAAGCGAGCAACCTTGCCATCGTTATCAACGAATTGGTGCAGAACTCGATAGAACACGGCTTCAAAGGCCGCATGGAAGGCACGATAGGCATCAACATCAGCTTGACAGATGACAGCTGTTATCTTGAGATATACGATAACGGCAACGGTCTGCCAAGTGAAGCAGAAACGAAAAAACGCAAACGAAAAAGTCTCGGTACGCAGATCATCCGCACATTGATAGAAGATGATATGGGCGGCGAATTCGCGCTCGTCAGCGATGGCGGAACGCGCGCCCAAATAAGGATACCGCGAAGAAAGGGAGGTAGATAATATGCAGGAACTCAGGATCGTAATTGCGGATAATGAATCGATCATTCGCATGGACTTGCGCGAGATGCTCGAAGACGCAGGCCATGAGATCGTCGGTGAAGCCTCCAACGGGTTAAAAGCGGTAGAACTTACGCGAAAACAGCGTCCCGACCTCGTCATCATGGATATCAAGATGCCCGAGATGGACGGCATCGCCGCGGCGACCATCATCTCGCAGGAAAAACTGGCTCCCGTACTTCTCTTGACGGCATTCAGTCAAAGCGAGATCGTCGAAAAGGCAAAAGACTCGGGCGTGCTCGGCTATCTCGTCAAACCGATCAAAGAAGAAAGCCTGTTCCCTGCCATCGAGATCGCACTTTCCAGATTCCGCGAATTTACCGACCTTGAAAAAGAGCTCGAAGATATCAAGGTATCGCTCGAAACGCGAAAAGTCCTCGACCGTGCCAAAGGGATATTGATGGAAGCGTATCAGCTCTCCGAAGCGGACGCGTATCGCAAGATACAGCAATACAGCATGGCAAAACGTCGCTCCATCAAGGACATCGCCGAAGCCATCATCCGCTCGGCGACCAAAAAATAATACGATATAAGAAGAACGTGCTCTCTCAAAAGAGGCGTTCTTTTTTTATATAAAATGAATAAAATAAAAGCGATCCGGCGATAATAAGAGCATACAGCAGATAACAGAAGACATAAATATGAGAGGAATTGAGAAAAATGAAAAAAATGCTTGCAATTCGCGCCATAATTATATAATATAAATCATGTGATTAGCACTCGTGGACAGAGAGTGCTAATAAGAAAAAATCAATCACCATACAGGTATCGAATAAAAGGAGGGTATAACCCATGATCAGACCATTAGGAGACAGAGTTGCGATCGAGATCGGTGCAGCTGAAGTAAAAACGGCAAGCGGTATCGTACTTCCGGATTCCGCAAAAGAAAAACCGCAAGAAGGTATCGTTGTTGCAGTAGGCAAAGGCGAAAGAAATAATAACGGCGAGTACATGGAAATGGAACTCAAAGTCGGCGACCGCGTCGTATTCTCGAAATATGCGGAAACGACTGTCAAACACGACGGCAAAGAATATGTTGTCGTTCGTGAACGCGATGTTCTCGCAGTTTTGGCGTAAAGAAAACAATTAGGAGGATTACATAATGGCAAAAGAAATTTTGTTTAATGAAGATGCGCGTCGTGCCCTCGGCAGAGGTGTGGACGCATTGGCAAATGCAGTAAAAGTTACGCTCGGACCGAAAGGCCGCAACGTCGTATTGGAGAAAAAATTCGGTGCTCCGATGATCACGAATGACGGTGTTACGATCGCTCGCGATATCGAGCTTGAAGATCCGTTTGAAAACATGGGCGCACAGCTCGTACGTGAAGTTGCAACGAAAACGAACGACGTTGCAGGTGACGGTACGACGACGGCTACGCTTCTTGCACAGGCTATGATCCGTGAAGGTATGCGTAACGTAGCGGCAGGCGCGAACCCGATGGTTCTCCGCAAAGGTATCAGCAGAGCCGTAGAAGCTCTCGTTGCAGAGATCCAGAAAAACGCACAGCAAGTCGAAACGAAAGAAGCGATCGCGCAGGTCGCATCGATCTCGGCTGCTGATGAAGCTACGGGCAATCTCATTGCAGAAGCAATGGAAAAAGTCGGCAAAGACGGCGTTATCACAGTTGAAGAATCGAAAGGTATGGGCACGAGCCTCGACGTTGTAGAAGGTATGCAGTTCGATCGCGGTTACATCTCCCCGTACATGGTAACGGATACGGATAAAATGGAAGCAGTCCTCAACAACCCGTACATCTTGGTAACGGACCGTAAGATCGGTGCTATCGCCGACCTTCTTCCGATCCTCGAAAAAGTCGTTCAGCAGGGCAAAGAACTTATGATCCTCGCAGAAGACGTAGAAGGCGAAGCACTCGCTACTCTCGTTGTCAACAAACTCCGCGGTACGTTCCGCGCTGTTGCAGTAAAAGCACCGGGCTTCGGCGACCGCCGCAAAGCAATGCGCGAAGATATCGCAACGCTTACGGGCGCAACGGTCATCACGGAAGACCTCGGCCGTAAACTCGATACGGTAGAAGTATTCGACCTCGGTAGCGCACGTCAGGTACGCATCTCCAAAGACGAAAC
>JAFPBC010000229.1 GCA_017390595.1 Selenomonadales bacterium
GAAAAAGAAAAAACGCCGTGGGGCAAATTCTTCAAATCGGGTCAGTTCTGGGCAGTTGGTCTTCAGTACTTCTTTACAGACTATGTCATGTTCGTATACCTTGCATGGCTCCCGCTTTACTTGATGGAAGCACAAGGCTTCAGCTTGAAGAGCATGGGTATTGCGGCAGCGCTCCCGTGGCTTGCTCTCTGCTTGATGACGTTCGCAACGGGCGGTATCAGTGACCGTTTGATCCAGAAAGGCATGTCGAAAAATATTGCAAGAACAATGTTCGGTGTAATCGGTCTCGCGATCTGTTGCGTAACTCTCTACTTGGGTGCTGTTTCGACAAATCAGATCATGACAGTCGTATGGCTCACGATCTCGCTCGGTTCGCTCGGTTTCTTGTTCACGACTTCGTGGGCAGTATGTGCCGATATCGGCGGCAAACACGTTGGCGCGGTATCCGGTTGGATGAACTTCTGCGGTAACATCGGTGGCGTATTGGCTCCGATCGTAACGGCTTACATCGCAACGACGTATGGTTGGCAGTCCGCTATCGTTGCAACGGCTGCAATGACAGTGCTTGGTATCATCGCTTGGTTCTTTGTAAAACCTGATAAAGCGATCTGTGAATAAAAAATAATGAAAAGAGTAGATCCGAAAAGGATTTACTCTTTTTTTTTCTAATTATTTATAGAAAGGATCGCTGTGGAAACGGTAGGTGAGATGCGATGAATGTTGTTAGAAATATATCCGTTATCATGATAGGGACTATGTTTGCGCTGGGGGTCGGGTGCCGGACGGTAACGGCTGAGGAAGTCTGCTTAGAGAAAAATACACATTTTTATTTGCAAGGGCATACGGTCGGCGAAGAGGTCGAGTTTCGCAAGGAAACGGTCGTTGTACTCAATGATATCGGTGAAGTTGCCGAAGGTATCTTGAATGAGGAAGCGTATCTTCGTCCTGTCGGTTGGCAGTCTATCATTCAAGATTACAGTTATGCGGCAGCTTATATCGATGCACGACCATTTTTTCCGCGTATGGCAAGCACAGGACACCAAGCGGTGATGATGACGTTCGGGCATCTTCCGTATAAAGAAAAGACTAAGATCGTGCTTGATGAAGATGGATATGTGCTTAGCGGTACTGTAAAAGATGATGTGACGATCGCGCTCGTTGAGGAGCGGTATGGTTTTGTGACACTGAAAGGTGATAATGAACTTGTGTTTTATCCCGATGGTAAGTTGAAGTCGGGCGTGCTCAAGGAGGATACGAATCTTCGACCTGTCGGTTGGCGAAAGCGTCTTACGCCGGATACAAGCAGTGCGGGCTATGTGATGTTCCGTGCGGGCGAGGATGTTGTTTTTGATGAAAACGGAGAAGTCATTGTCGGGACGATCAAAGAGGCGTTGCCGACATTGACGGATAAAGACGGTAAGATGTATTTGGCAGGAACGAAGTTGTCGTTTACTGCAGACGGCGTGACAGAGATGGCAAAAGCAGTCGATATACCAAAACCGTTGAAGATGGGGTTTGAATAGATGAATGAGAAATTGATGAAAGAAAAACGGGCGATCATCGTCGTCAGTTTTGGTACGACATATATCGACGCGCTCAAAGCGTGCATTGAGCCGATCGAACGGGAAATTGCAGGAGCATTTGATTCGTATACGGTGTATCGTGCGTTCACTTCGGTCTTTGTGCGAAAACGATTGGCAGAGTACGGTATCATGGCAGACGGTCTGCCTGAGGTGCTTGAAACGCTCAAACAAGATGGGTATACAGACGTTATCATCTTGCCGACGCATATCATTGAAGGGGAAGAATATCGAAATAAGGTCGCATCGGTTGCGGAGGGATATCGCTCGCAGTTTGCGCGGCTTGTCGTTGGCAGACCTCTTCTTTCATGCTGTGATGAAAAAAACTGTTCGATCGATCATCGTGATATCGCGGAGGCTCTTCGCTCGCAATTTCCGCCGCTTGGTGAAGATGAGATCATTGTCTTGATGGGACACGGTTCTAAGTGTGCGCAGGGCTCGGTATATTCTTGTCTGCAAGAAGCGTTTGACGCGTGTGGACTTCGTGTGGTCATAGGTGTGATGGAAGAGGGCGATGCTTTGTCGTTTGCGTATGTTGCGAAACGTATTCAGGGGAACGGCGATATAAAAAAAGTATGTCTTGTACCGTTTTTGTTGGTGGCAGGCTGTCATGTAGAAAAAGATATGACAGGCGATGGGTCTTGGCAGATACAATTGCAAGAAGCAGGGTATCAGGTTAGATCGTATCTGCATGGATTGGGCGAGAATGAAGCTGTCCGCGCGCTGTTTGTCAAACGTGTTCGAGATATGATATCTTCCAAATAAGAATGAGAGCTTCGATACGAAAGCAGTATCGAGGCTTTTTTATTTACCCGAGAGCAAGGCGCAAGGGGGGCAAAGCGTGCATAGTAATAGATAGGAGGCGAGTGGCATGACGAATCGAGAATTGGAGGATGCGCTCGCTGTATTGGAATTCGTTAGCTCGGTGCTTGCACTGCAGCTGCTCTTTCAGTCGCGCATGGGTTCGGAGAGTGAGGAGCTGCTTGAGGACGATGGGCGCGGAGAGTGCGGTTTGGAAGAACGGATATCATTTATGGAAGAACGGTTGTGTCGGTTGGAACGGCATTTGGGCTTGTAATGGGTGCGGTAGGGATCGTTTGGTAAGACGATGATAAGGAGGGATAGCTTGTGCAAGTGATACCGATCGCTCGGATGGCGGTGGGGGAAGAGGGAACGGTGCATTCTGTCCGAGCAAGTGGTTTTTTGCGTGAGCGGTTGTTGGATCTGGGGGTAGTCGCAGGGACACATATCCGCTGTGAACGGTTCGGTCCGTCGAATGCATCGAGCATTTATGAAGTGCGTTCGACTCGGCTTGTGATCCGTCATAGTGATGGCGCTTATGTGTTGGCTCAGGTCGATTGAATGGTGGGGTGAGTGTGTGGCAGGGGAAGATATTTGTCGGCGATATTTGAAAGATGCGTTTGATATCACGCCGAATGAAGGCGAATTTATTGTGGCGCTTGCGGGCAATCCGAACGTGGGAAAAAGCACGATATTCAATGCTTTGACAGGCATGGATCAACATACGGGCAACTGGGCAGGCAAGACTGTTGTCGGAGCGGTAGGGCGGTTCGAGTGGATTGGCGTGCGGTTTATTCTCGTTGATCTGCCGGGAACGTATTCGCTTGGCACTCGTCGCGCAGAAGAAGCTGCGGCGCGGGATTTTATCTGTTTTGCCAAACCTGATGCTGTTATTGTCGTTGTCGATGCGTCGCGTTTAGAACGAAATCTGTTCTTGGTGCTGCAGGTGTTGGAAATTACAAAACGTGTGGTAGTTTGTGTGAATTTGATGGATGAAGCAAAAGAAAACGGTGTGATGATAGACCTTCTTCGTCTTGAAGATATTTTACGAGTGTCGGTCGTTGGAACAACGGCGAAACGGCAAGAGGGGATATATGAGCTGCGCAATGTACTGTTGCGTACTTGCCAAACCGATGATATTCGTACACCGCGCAGAAGTCGATATTCGGCTGTCATCGAAGAGGCGGTAAACGACCTCCTGCCATACATAAAGCGGGCGGTAGGAGAGACGGTCGATGCGCGGTGGCTTACGATGCGTAGATTGGAAGGTGATACGGAATGTCTGCGCCGAGTAAGAGAAATGCTCTCTGCCCAAAAGGAAGGTGGACAATGTGAGTTGTGAGCGGGAAGAAGTGTTTCGTGAAATAGATGTGATGGCAAGGCGTATCCAAGAGAAAAGTAAGGTGGATATCCGAGAACAGATGATCGGCGACTTGTATCGAGATGCCGAAGAGATAGCAGGTGCTGTCGTTACGGTCGAGGTCGATAAGGAGCATTCTATAGAGAAGCGGATCGACGATATGGTGTTATCACGCAGATTCGGATATCCGCTGATGATACTCTTGTTGGGGACTGTATTTTGGCTGACGATCATTGGAGCGAACATCCCGTCAGCATGGCTCGGTGAGATACTGTTTGAGATGGTAGCCGCTATCGACAAAGGACTCGTATGGCTGGGGACTACACAGTGGCTGCATCATATGGTCGTCTATGGGATACTGCAATGCTTGGCGTGGGTCGTGGCAGTTATGCTTCCGCCGATGGCGATTTTTTTTACGCTGTTTACCTTGCTTGAAGAATGGGGATATCTGCCCCGTGTTGCTTTGAGTCTCGATCATCTGTTTTATCGCTGTCGAGCGTGTGGGAAACAGGCACTCACGATGTGTATGGGATTCGGATGCAATGCGGCAGGTGTCGTATCTTGTCGTATCATTGATTCGCCGCGTGAACGGATACTTGCGATGGTAACGAATGCATTCGTGCCATGTAACGGGAGATTTCCGACACTGCTTTTATTGGCAACACTTATCGTCGGTGGAATGAATGGGGCGGGCGGTAGTGATATTCTCGTTACGGCTGTCATAACGGGGATCGTGCTTATGGGAGTGGCGGCGACCTTCCTAGTATCGAGAGCATTGGCGGACACGATGCTCAAAGGCGAGCCGTCTACGATGATACTGGAGCTGCCTCCGTATCGTATGCCGCAGCTTCGGTCGGTGCTTTATCGCTCACTTTGGGAACGAACAAGGATCGTCTTGTTGCGTGCCGTATGTGTGGCTGCGCCTGCGGGCGTTGTTATCTGGCTGTTGGCACAGACTACCGTAGGCGATATCAGTTTGCTGACCATGTTGGCAGATATCCTAGATCCGTTCGCACGCGAATTGGGGCTTGACGGTGCGATACTGTTGGCATTTATCTTAGGCATCCCAGCCAATGAGATCGTTTTGCCTATCTTGTTGATGATATATTTGGCAACGGGACAGATGACCGAAGTCGAGAGCGTGAGAGAAATAGGTCATATCTTTTCGGCACAAGGATGGGATATCCTCACGCTTATCAATGTAAGCATCTTCTGCCTGTTCCATTGGCCATGTGCTACGACGCTTTTGTCAGTCTATCAAGAATCACGCAGTATCAAGTGGACACTCGTTGCGTTCTTATTACCGACGATCATCGGAATGGGGATATGCTTTTTGACGGCACAAGGAGCAAAACTGTTTATTGCAACATAAAAGGAGCGAAAAAACGCTTCTTTTTTCTTTTTGCGGAAGAAAAAGCATAGGGAAAAGGAATAAATATTGACAGAAAAGCATCGTATTTGTTATTATAATTAAGTGATGAATAAAAATTTTTGTGTAGAAATTTGTTTATAATGAAATAGAATGAAGGGGGCGGCTCGTGTCAACCTGTGCCAAAAATCTCGATAGAAGATCATTTTTGGGATGGATACGTGCGGTCTTTTTTTGTTTTTACAAGAGAGAATATGTGATGGTTCATTGTGGACAAAGTTGTATATGAATCTGAATGGAGGAAGAAAAGCATGAAAGTTGCAATTATCATGGGTAGTGATTCCGATTGGCCGATCTTAAAACCGGCAGTGAAAATGCTTGCGGACTTCGGTATTGAATCGGAAGTATTGGTCGCTTCGGCACACCGTACGCCGGAACGATTGCATTCGTTTGTATCGGAAGCACCCGATCGTGGTGTAAGAGTATTTTTGGCAGCGGCAGGCGCGGCAGCACATTTGGGTGGTGTCATCGCCAGCTTGACGACACTTCCTGTTATCGGCATTCCGATCAACTGTACACCACTCGGCGGTATGGATGCACTTCTCAGTATCGCACAGATGCCGTCCGGTATTCCTGTCGCTACGATGGCGATCAACGGCGCGAAAAATGCGGCTATCTTTGCTGCACAGATCATTGGTGTCAGTGATGAAGCAGTTGCCGCAAAATTAAAAGAACATCGTGTGCAGATGGCTGCGGAAGTCGAAGCAAAAGCCGCTCGCGTGGCAGCAGACCTTGATTAAATAAAACAGTATGTAATGTAAAAACAAAAAATAGCAAGCGAGGGAAGCGAAAATCAATCTCTCGCTTTGTGCTTTTTTCAAAGAAAGATGAAATTGTAGGGGGATTTGTGATGAGCGAAGAAAAAAAAGAGCTGACATATGCTGATGCCGGCGTTGACATTGATGCAGGCAATCGTGCCGTTCAGTTGATGAAACAGGATGTAAAAGCAACCTATCGTCCGGAAGTTCTCGGCGATCTCGGTGGTTTTGGCGGTCTTTTCAAAATCGCCAAAGAAAACTATGAAGAACCGATCCTCGTATCGGGCACAGACGGTGTCGGTACGAAACTCAAACTCGCATTCATGCTCGATAAACATGACACGATCGGTCAAGATGCCGTAGCAATGTGTGTCAACGATATCTTGGTACAGGGCGCAGAACCGCTCTTCTTCCTTGACTACCTCGCAGTAGGCAAACTTGAACCGGAAAAAGTAGCTTCCATCGTTAGCGGTGTAGCTCGCGCTTGTAAAGAATCCGGTTGCTCTCTCATCGGTGGCGAAACGGCTGAAATGGCAGGCTTCTACTCCGATGGCGAATACGATATCGCAGGCTTTGCAGTCGGTATCGTAGACCGTCCGAAAATGATCACGGGTGAAAAAGTTGCCGAAGGCGACGTGCTCATCGGTCTTCCGTCCTCGGGCGTACACTCCAACGGCTACTCTCTCGTACGTAAGATCTGCTTCGATGTCAAAGGCATGGACGGCAGCGAATATATTGCAAAACTCGGCAAAACGATCGGCGAAGAACTTCTCACGCCGACTCGCCTCTATCCGAAAGTATGCTTGCCGCTTATCGAAAAATTCGACATCCATGGCATGGTACATATCACAGGTGGCGGTTACTACGAAAACATTCCGCGTATCCTCCCCGAAGACTGCAGCGTAGAGATCGACGTGACTACATGGCCGCGTCTTCCGATCTTCGACCTTCTCAAAGAATGGGGTGGCGTTGCATGGCCGGAAATGTATCGTACGTTCAACATGGGTCTCGGTATGATCCTCATCGTATCGGCTGACGATGTAGACGCAGTTCGTGCTCACCTTGCAGAAGCAGGCGAAGAAAACTATGTTATCGGTAAAGTTGTAAAAGGCAACCACGAAGCCATCCTGAAAGGTGGCGTATTCGGTGAATAAGCTTGTGCTCGGCGTAATGGCATCGGGTCGCGGAAGCAACCTCCAGTCCATTCTCGATGCGATCGAAAAAGGTACCGTACCTGCTCGCGTCAGCGTTGTCATCACTGACAAACCTGAAGCAAAAGCACTCGACCGTGCACGTGCGGCAGGTATCCCTGCTGTTTGCGTTAATCGTAAAGAGTATGATTCCAGAGAGTCCTTCGAACATGCGCTTATCGAAGTGCTTCGCGCGCATGGCGTCGAACTCGTCGTATTGGCAGGCTTCATGCGCATTTTGACGTCTGTATTCGTACAAGCGTTCAAACATCGCATCTTAAATATCCATCCTTCTATCTTGCCGTCCTTCACAGGTGCGGATGCTCATTCGCTCGTACTCGAATACGGCGCAAAAGTATCGGGTTGCACCGTTCACTTTGTTGATGAAGGCATGGACACCGGTCCGATCATCCTGCAGGCGACTGTACCTGTTATGGAAGATGACGACCATGACAGCTTGGCTGCTCGTGTACTCGTAGAAGAACATAAGATCTATCCCGAAGCCATCCGCCTCTATGCAGAAGGCAGACTCACGATCGAAGGACGCAAAGTTCGCATCGATCGCAACTAAATATAAAAAAGCGAGGAAATAAACATCATGATGATTAAAAGAGCATTGATCAGTGTATCCGATAAAACAGGCATCGTTGAATTCGCACGCAAACTGCAAGCAGCAGGCGTAGAAATCATCTCCACGGGCGGCACGATGAAAGCCCTCAAAGATGCAGGTATCCCCGTAACGTATGTCAGCGATGTAACAGGCTTCCCTGAGATCATGGACGGCCGTGTAAAAACACTCAATCCGTACATTCATGGCGGCATCTTGGCTATCCGCGACAACAAAGAACACGTTGACGCAATGATCCAGCATAAGATCAAAGGTATCGACCTCGTTGTTGTAAACCTCTACCCGTTCCGTGAAACGATCGCAAAAGAAGGCGTAACGCTCGAAGAAGCGATCGAAAACATCGACATCGGCGGCCCGGCAATGATCCGCGCGGCTGCGAAAAACTTCAAATACGTATCCGTCGTAGTAAACCCTGCACATTATGATGAGATCATCGAACAGGTACAGGCAGGTACAGGCGTAAGCGACAAACTCCGCATGCAGCTTGCATTTGAAGCATTCTCGCATACGTCCGAATATGATGCTTGCATCAGCAAATACTTGAGCGAACAGCTCGCGAAATAAGAAAAAGGAGTGGAAGTTGTGCAAGTATTGGTAATTGGTAGTGGCGGTCGCGAACACGCATTAGCTTGGAAAGCAGCGCAGAGCGCGAGCGTTGAAAAAGTATACTGTGTACCCGGCAATCCCGGTATCGCACAGATCGCAGAATGTGTACCTATGGACATCGCTGATAACGATGCACTCGTCGCATTCGCACTCGAAAACAAAATCGACCTCACCATCGTAGGTCCCGAAGTCCCGCTCGCAAACGGTGTCGTAGATGCATTCCGTGCGAAAGGACTTGCCATCTTTGGCCCAACACAGGCAGCCGCACAGATCGAAGGCTCCAAATCGTTTGCCAAAGACCTCATGAAAAAATATGGTATTCCCACAGCCGCTTTCGAAGTATTCACCGATGCGGAAGCGGCAAAAGCATACATCGTAGAACAAGGTGCGCCGATCGTCATCAAAGCTGACGGTCTTGCGGCAGGTAAAGGCGTCGTTGTAGCAATGACGCTCGACGAAGCACTCGAAGCAGTCGACATGATGATGTGCGACCAAGCATTCGGCTCCGCAGGATGCCAAGTCGTAGTAGAAGAATTCCTCACCGGTGAAGAAGCGTCCATCCTCACGTTCTGCGACGGCACTACCATCGTTCCGATGATCTCCTCGCAGGACCACAAACGTGCTTACGACAACGACGAAGGCCCCAACACAGGCGGTATGGGCACCTATGCTCCTGCACCTGTCGTAACGGCTGACGTACTCGCTCGCGTACAAAAAGAGATCCTCGAACCGACCGTTGCAGCAATGAAAGCAGAAGGCATCCCGTACACAGGCTGTCTCTATGCAGGCCTCATGATCACAGAAAACGGCCCGAAAGTCATTGAATTCAACGCGCGTTTCGGCGATCCCGAAACACAAGTCGTACTCCCGCTCCTCGACAGCGATATGGCAGAAGTTATGATGGCTTGTGTCAACGGCAATCTCGCTGACCTCGACATCAAATGGAAAGACGGCGCGGCAGTATGCGTCGTAATGGCGGCGGGCGGTTATCCGCAGAGCTACCGCAAAGGCGACGTTATCAGCGGCCTTGACAAAGCGGCAGAACTCGGTGCGACTGTATTCCATGCAGGTACGGCGGCAAAAGACGGTAACATCGTAACGAACGGTGGTCGTGTCCTCGGCGTAACAGCGATCGGTACTGACGTACAAAAAGCTGTAGACAACGCATATGCGGCAGTCAAATCCATCCACTTCGATGATGTTCATTATCGTAGCGATATCGCATATCGTGCGATCGCAAGACTTAAATAAGAAAAATATACAAGAACCCCGGATCATCGAAAGATAAGCCGGGGTTCTTTTTATATTTACGGAGAGTTGTCACCCAAACAGGAAAAATGCAAAAAACCTAGAATATGTATAAGGATATCC
>JAFPBC010000230.1 GCA_017390595.1 Selenomonadales bacterium
ATAGTTTTCCGCGAGGGAAAGAAGTCTTGCGCCTGCTTCATATGCATTGGCTTTCCCGCCGAAGAAGTCGAGGACGATGCTTCTGAACGGGTAGTTCATGACGCTGTCGAGGTCGTCGCCGAGGAAGTATTCTCTGCGTGTGCCGTAGCTGACTTTGTTCGAGGCATCTTCCCAGACTTCGCCGAGGAGGATGCTGTCGGGGTCGGTCGCCTTCAGCTCACGGTAGAATTCTTTGATGAATTCTTCGGGCAGTTCGTCGGCGACGTCGAGACGCCAGCCTTTGATGCCTGCCTTATGCCAGCTGTGAAGGACGCTGTCCGTATCTGTGATGATGTATTTGCGGTAGTCTTCGCACATCTCATCGACGTTGGGAAGCTCGCCGAAGCCCCACCAGCATTCGTAGTCTTTGGGATGTTTGTTGAAGCGGTACCATTTCGCGTAGGGCGATCTTTTCGACTGGTACGCGCCGACGCTGTCGAAGTTACCGTATTTGTTGAAGTATTTGCTGTCTGCGCCCGTGTGGCTGAATACACCGTCAAGGAGGATGGAGATGCCCATTTCCTTGGCTTCGGCGCAGAGTTTTTCCATGTCTTCGTTCGTACCGAGGATGGGGTCGATGACATGGTAGTCGGACGTGTCGTAGCGATGGTTGCTCGGCGAGTAGAATACGGGGTTGAGATAGAGCACGCTGATACCGAGGTCTTTGAGGTAGGCGAGCTTTTCTCTGATGCCGTTAAGGTCACCGCCGAAGAAGTCATATTCGACGACTTCGCCCGTTTCGGGGTCTTTTGTATAGAACGGAGGGTCGTTCCAGTCGAGATGATAGACGCCGCTTGTTTTCACGGGAAGCGTCGCCCCTTCGCTTCGGCGGAAGCGGTCGGGGAATATCTGATAGAGGACGGCATCTTTCCACCATGCGGGGGTGGATGCGTCTTCTTTTGCTACCGTGATCTGATACGCGGGCGGTTCTTTGTCATAGAGCTGACCTTGACCGCCGAGACCGTCTTTGTTATTACCGTAGTAATATACGCCTTTTGCCGTTTCAATGATGAAGTAGTACCACACAAGCTGCGGTACAGACGGCATTTTGACAGTCGCTTCGTATACATTGCCGTGTGCTTCGGTGCGCGTCATCATCGCAAGCTCTTGTTCTCCGTCTTTTTCTTTCCAAAGCCTGAGCGCCACTCGTTTCGGCAAGGTACTCGCTTCTACACGAAGGCGAATTCTCACCGTACGCAAAACTGCCGCAGCCCCGAACGGACTGCGGTAGTATTGCTGATGCGAGTGGTGCAGCGCTCTTATGTTATCGTTCAATCGTCAGCACCTCTGTTTTCCGAGATCATTTCGTCATCATTGTATACAGGTCGATATATTCTTCTGCCGAGTAGTTCCAGCTGTAATCGCAAGACATCGCGTTTTTCACGAGGTTCTGCCATACGCTTTCGTCGCCGTAGAGACCGAGCGCCCATTTGATGGTATAGAGAAGGTCGTGCGCGTTGAAGTTGCCGAATTCGAAACCGTTGCCTTCGCCCGTATATTTGTTATACGGCGTGATGGTGTCGTTGAGACCACCCGTTTTGCGAACGACAGGAAGCGTACCGTAACGGAGCGCGATGAGCTGACCGATGCCGCACGGTTCGTACTGCGACGGCATGAGGAAGAGGTCTGCCCCTGCATAGACGCGGTGTGCGAGCGTTTCGTCGAAGAGGATATTGGCAGATACTTTCTGCGGATATTTCCATGCGAGCGCACGGAAGAAATCTTCGTATTTTTTGTCGCCCGTACCGACGATGACGAGCTGGATGTCTTCCATCGACAAGAGTTCGTCGATGATATGCTGTACGAGGTCGAGGCCTTTGGCTTCAACGAGACGTGTTACCATCGCAAGGATGGGAACGTTTTTCTGCGGAAGACCGCACAGCTCTTGGAGTTTCTGTTTGTTTTCGCGTTTGCCTGCGATGTCGTCAACGCTGTAATTCGTGAAGATTCGTTTATCGGTCGCAGGGTCATAGACTGTGTAGTCGATGCCGTTGACGATACCGACGAGACGGTCATGTCTCATGCGGAGGATGCCGTCGAGCTGTTCGCCGTAGTATGCGTTCTGGATCTCATGCGCGTATGTACGGCTGACTGTTGTGATATAGTCGGAGTATACGAGGCCTGCTTTCATATAGTTGACACTATCGAAGAAGCTCATGCCGTCATACCATTTCCAGTCAAGCTCGAGGATATCGGTGAACGCGTCGCGAGCGAATACGCCTTGATATTTGAGATTGTGGATGGTGAATACCGTTTTGATACCACGATACAAGTCCTGCCACGCATAGTCCGAGCGATAGAGCACGCTGATGGGGCCTGTGTGCCAGTCGTTGAGTTGAATGACATCGGGGATAAAGTCGATCTGCGGCAGGATGTCGAGGATCGCACGGCAGAAGAAGCCGAAGCGTTCCGCGTCGTCGTCGTAGCCGTAGAAAGCATCACGTTTGAAATACTGTTCGTTGTCGATGAAGTAGAACGGTACGCCGTCCTGCTCACAGGTGAGGACACCGACATACGGTCTGCGCCAGCCGAGGTGCGTCGTTCCTTCGAAGATGAGCTCCATACGGCTCGTATGTTCTTCTTTGATCTTACCGTATTTCGGCATAATGACACGTGCATCGATACCTTTGGCACGAAGTTCTTTCGGGAGCGAGCCCGCAACGTCTGCCAATCCGCCCGTTTTTGCAAACGGTACAGCTTCCGAGGTAACATACAATACTTTTAACATAATTCTGCACCTTCCTTTGCCACTATCTGTCGTATTTTGTGCTGCCGAGCCGAATTGGCTCGGCAAGCGTTGTTATTTTACTTCGCAGGGAGTAACATCCCAGATATCTTCGGCATATTCGCTGATCGTTCTGTCACTCGAGAATACGCCCGATTTCGCGATGTTGAAGAGCGCGCTGCGTCTCCAGCCTTTCGTGTCGCGGTAACGACGATCGACTTCTTCCTGTGCTTCGCAGTATGCCGCGAAGTCTTTGAGTACGAAGAATTCGTCGTTGTTGAAGAGAAGGTAGTCATAGAGCGGACGGAACGATTCGCCTTCGCGTTCGAAGAAGCCGTTGACGAGCTGTTCGAGCACCGTACTGAGACGCGGGTTGCGGTGGTATTCGTCCCACGCGCTGTAACCGCCCTGTTCGTAGTAGCGCATGACTTCTTCTGCTCTGAGACCGAAGATGACGATGTTGTCGAAACCTACTTCTTCGCAGATCTCTACGTTCGCGCCGTCCATCGTACCGAGCGTTACGGCACCGTTCATCATGAATTTCATGTTGCCTGTGCCCGATGCTTCTTTACTTGCCGTCGAGATCTGTTCGCTGACATCAGCGGCAGGGAAGAGCATCTCACCGAGCGATACGTTGTAGTTTTCGAGGAATACGACTTTGAGCTTATCGTTGATCGTCGTGTCGGCATTGACTTTTTCGGCGATACAGTTGATGAGCTTGATCGTCTGTTTCGCGATATGGTAGCCGGGAGCCGCTTTACCCGCGAAGATAACGGTACGCGGTACCATTTCCATATCGGGGTTCTCGCGCAAACGGTTGTAGAGATCCATGACACGAAGCGCGTTCATGATCTGACGTTTGTACGAGTGGATACGTTTGATCTGGATATCGAAGATGGAATCTACCGATACTTTGATGCCGTTGTGCTCTTCGATATATGCCGCAAGTTCTTCTTTTTTCTTGCGTTTGATCTCAGCGAACTGCTGTTGTACGTCTGCATCGTCTACATAGTCGAGAAGGCCTTCCATCAAGGACGGCTGTTTTTTCCAGTCCGTACCGAGTTTCGAATCGATGAGAGCCGTAAGCTCGGGATTCGATTTGAGGAGCCAGCGACGGTGCGTGATACCGTTCGTTTTGTTGTTGAAACGGCTCGGGTACAAGCGGTAGAACTCATACATGAGGTTGTTTTTGACGATGTCGCTGTGGATGCGGGCAACGCCGTTGATGCTGTGACTGCCGACAACAGCGAGGCGAGCCATATGCACCTGACCGTCCCACAAGATGCAGAGGTCTTTGCAGCGGTCTTCGCTGCCGTAGCGAGCGATAATGTCACGTTTCAAGCGGTCGTTCATCTCGTCGATGATCATATAGACACGCGGGAGAAGCTCTTTGAACATCGGGATCGGCCAGCGTTCAAGCGCTTCGGGAAGGATGGTGTGGTTCGTATACGCGATCGTGCGGATCGTGATATAGAATGCCTGATCCCACGTCATGTTTTCTTCGTCGATGAGGATACGCATCAGTTCGGGTACTGCTACCGCAGGATGCGTGTCGTTGATGTGGATAGCGATCTTCTCGTGGAGCTTCGTCATGTCGCCGCCGCGTTTTTTGTACGAACGGATGATGCTCTTGATACCTGCCGACGTGAAGAAGTACTCTTGGTACAAGCGGAGCTGACGGCCGTCGAACGAGCTGTCATCGGGATAGAGCTGCTGCGAGATCTGTTCTACGCGGCGTTTGTATTCTGCCGCTTTGCGATATTCTTCACCAGAGTAAGAGCTCATCATGAAGTCTCTCATC
>JAFPBC010000231.1 GCA_017390595.1 Selenomonadales bacterium
CAGCGGTAAACGTGTGGCAGATATCGCATCGCATCATGCAACGTACGGAACGGTCGTCGATCCGAAAACGGGGGAGACTGTCGATGAAGCACTGCTTCTCTTGATGTACGCGCCCCATTCTTATACGAAAGAAGATGTCGCGGAGATCCAATGTCACGGCGGTATCGTCTCGATCCGTAAGATACTTCTGCTGACATATGCATACGGCGCACGCCCCGCGGAAGCAGGCGAATTCACGAAACGAGCGTTTTTAAACGGTCGCCTTGACCTCACACAAGCGGAAGCTGTTATCGACGTCATACGCGCGAAAACAGACGCATCACAACAGATGGCAATAAGCCAGCTCACAGGCAAGCTCTCCGCGAAGATAGGACAGCTTCGTCATGATCTTCTGCGTCAGATAGCCGCACTCGAAGCGGCGATAGACTTCCCCGAAGAAGATATCGAAGAAACGGCAGTCGAAGAGACGAGAGAGGTCGCTCAAAACACGATCCGCGAGATCGACACGCTCCTCAAAGGCGCATCGGTCGGCCGCATCTTAAAAGATGGCCTCAAAACGGTCATCGTCGGCAAACCGAACGTCGGTAAGTCGAGCCTTATGAATGCCCTCTCCGAGAGCGACAGAGCCATCGTAACGAACGTCCCCGGTACGACGCGCGATGTCATCGAAGAATATATCAATCTCGGCGGTATCCCGCTTCGCATCGTCGATACGGCAGGGATCCGCGAGACGGACGATATCGTAGAAAAAATAGGGGTAGAGAAGTCGCAGGAATGGATCGAACAGGCAGACCTTATCTTGTTCCTCCTCGATGTTTCACGTGAAATATCGGAAGAAGACGAAGACATCTTCCGATTGATAGAAGGTAAAAAAGCTCTCATCATTTTAAATAAGAGCGACCTTGAAGCCAAACTCGACCGCGCCGAGATCGAAGCGCGTGCTACGGGTCACAAGATCCTCACCATCGCGGCGCAGACGGGAGACGGTCTTGATGAACTAAAAGAAGCTATCACCGAACTTGTCTACGAAGGTACTGTCAAGCAGGAAGAAAGCGTGCTTTTGACGAATACTAGACAGATTCACTTACTCGAAAAAGCGGCTCGCTCGCTTCGCGGAGCAGAGGACACGATCAGTGCGGCAATGCCTGCCGACTGTATCGTGATAGACCTTCGCGGTGCATGGGAAACGCTCGGTGAAGTAACGGGAGACGCGGTAGGTGACGATATCATCGATCAGATATTTACACAATTCTGTATCGGAAAATAAAGGAGAGACGCTCATGTTTGTGGCAGGAACGTATGATGTCATTGTAATCGGTGCAGGCCATGCAGGGTGCGAAGCGGCACTCGCGGCGGCTCGCATGGGTAAAAAGACACTCTTGACGACACTCAGCATGGATAATATTGCGATGATGCCCTGTAATCCGTCGGTCGGCGGCCCTGCAAAAGGCCATCTCGTGCGCGAGCTTGACGCACTCGGCGGTCAGATGGGTATCAATATTGATAAAACAAGCATTCAGGTACGAATGCTCAATACAGGCAAAGGCCCTGCGGTACACGCGCTTCGCGCGCAGGCAGACAAAAAAATATACCAAAACACGATGAAGCAGACGGTCGAAAACGTCGAAAATCTCACCGTCAAACAGCTTCTCATCGACGAACTGATCGTAGAAGATGACCGCGTCAAAGGCGTCCGTATCGAAACGGGCGAGGTATTCTACTGCGATGTTGCCATTCTCGCGACAGGCACATACCTCAGCGGCAAAGTCATCATCGGCGATCTGATCTATTCGGGCGGTCCCATCGGTCAGCGCAGTGCAGACAAGCTCTCCGATTCTATCGCCAAACTCGGCATCCGTATGATGCGTTTCAAAACGGGTACACCTGCCCGCGTAGACAAACGCACGCTCGATTTTTCGAAAATGTCCATCCAGCCGGGTGACGACGCCGTACACAACTTCTCGTTCATGTCCGATATCGATACACGCCAGCAAGTACCGTGCTGGCTCACGTACACGAACGAAACGACGCACAACATCATTCGCGAAAACCTTCATCGCGCGCCGATGTATACGGGTACCATCAGCGGTACAGGCCCGCGTTATTGCCCTGCCATCGAAACGAAGATCGTACGTTTCGCCGAAAAAACGTCGCATCAGCTCTTTATTGAGCCCGAAGGTCTCGACACGAACGAAATGTACGTGCAAGGTATGTCGACAAGCCTTCCGATGGACGTACA
>JAFPBC010000232.1 GCA_017390595.1 Selenomonadales bacterium
GAGATCGTGCTGACGCGCGCGTACCTCGGCAGTATCTTCCTTGTCGTGCTGTGCCTTGTCACGCGTGAGAGGGCAGACTTTTTCCGCCATAAGAAGGATACCGTCATGCTCCTTGTGAGCGGTATGACGCTCGGTGTCGGCTGGTCGGCGATGTATGAGGCATACGTGCGTGTCGGTGTGGGCATCGCCACGCTCCTCAACTACGCGGGGCCGATGCTCGTGCTTGCCGCAAGTCCGTTCCTCTTCGGTGAGAAGTGGACACGGCCGCTTCTTATCAGCGTCGTCATGGTCGTCTGCGGGATGGTCTGCCTCAATCAGAATGTGGCGGGCGGTTCGCTCGACTTCATCGGACTTCTCTGCGGTATCCTCTCTGCCGTGATGTACGCGGCGATGGTCATCCTGACGAAAAAAGCGATCCGCATCTCGGGACTGTCGGCAACGCTTCTTACGCTCCTCGGCGCAAGCGTCGTCGTCACCGCCTTCGTGCTGGCGAAGCAAGGCACGCTCCCTGCGGTGCTCCCCGAAGACTATCTGCCGGTAGCCATGCTCGGCATCGTCAACACGGGCTTTACCTGCTATCTTTATTTCTCCTCCATGCAGAAGCTCCCCGTCCGCACCGTATCTGTCTGCGGCTATATCGAGCCCATCTCGGCAGTCGTCTTTTCCATGATCCTCTTAGGGGAAGTCATGTCGTCTGCCCAGCTCATCGGCGGCGCGCTCGTCCTCGGTGGTGCTGTCTACGGCGAATACAGCGCGCGCAAACGATCGTGAGCCTATGAATGATTCGGCAAAAAATGATCCAAATGTACGAAAATCTCTCCAATATCGTCATAAAAGTCAGAAAAGCCCTGTTCAAACAGGGCTCTTTTCGTTATAATAGGGGAAGTATGCTAATTTATTATGTAAGGTTGTGCGTTCTTTGACAAATGAAAAACAACAGCTTAGACGAAGCCTGAAAGCCCGTCACATGAACATGATCGCGATCGGCGGCGCGATCGGTACGGGTCTCTTCGTCGCAAGCGGCGAGACCATCAGTGTCGCAGGCCCGGGCGGTGCGCTCATCGCCTACGGTGTCATCGGCTTGATGGTATACTTCCTCATGACAAGCCTTGGCGAAATGGCCACCTACCTGCCTGTGAGCGGTTCGTTCGGTACATACGCTTCGCGCTATGTCGACGGTGCGTTCGGTTTTGCCGTCGGTTGGAACTACTGGTTCAACTGGGCTATCACCGTAGCGGCCGAGATCATTGCAGGGGCACTCATCATGAAATACTGGTTCCCCGACATCCCCGCCTATATCTGGAGCGGCGTATTCCTCGCAATACTGTTCGTTCTCAACTACTGGTCGACACGTTCCTTCGGTGAAGGCGAATTCTTCTTCGCGGGCATCAAGGTACTTACGGTCATCATGTTCCTTCTCACAGGCGCGATGCTCATCTTGGGCTTCGGCGCACCGAGCCCGGGATTCGAAAACTGGACGATCGGCGAAGCTCCGTTCGTCGGTGGACTCGGTTCCATCCTTGCTATCTTCATGATCGCAGGCTTCTCGTTCCAGGGTACCGAGATGATCGGTATCGCCGCAGGGGAAAGTGAACACCCGGAAAAAAATATTCCGAAAGCCGTTCACTCCATCTTCTGGCGTATCGTGCTGTTCTACATGGGTGCGTTCGTCGTTATCGGCTTCCTTATCCCGTATACCGACCCGAACCTTCTTAACAGCAGTATCGAAAACATCTCCATCAGTCCGTTCACGCTCGTATTCGAACGTGCCGGTATGATCGCGGCGGCAAGCTTCATCAATGCCGTCATCTTGACAAGCGTTCTCTCGGCAGGCAACTCGGGTCTCTATGTATCGACTCGTATGCTCTATGCTCTTGCCGAAGAAGGCAAAGCTCCGAAACTCTTCCTCAAGCTCAACAAACGCGGCGTACCTGTCCCGGCACTCTGTGCTACGGCAGTATTCGGTTTGGCGGCCTTCGTCACCTCCCTTATCGGGGAAGGTGCGGCATACACGTGGCTCGTCAACATCAGCGGTATGGCAGGCTTCCTTACGTGGATCGGCATCGCCATCTGCCACTATCGTTTCCGTCGTGCGTTCAAAGCACAAGGAAGATCCCTCTCCGAGCTCCCGTACAAAGCATCCCTCTTCCCGTTCGGTCCGATCCTTGCACTTCTGCTCTGCATCATCGTAACAGCAGGTCAGAACTACACGGCCTTCACGGGCGACACGATCGACTGGTACGGCGCCAGCGTAGCGTATATCGGTATCCCCGTATTCCTCGCTGTATACCTTTACTACAAGATCAAACACAAAACGAAACTTATCCCGCTCAAAGAGATCGACCTCTCGAGACATCACGACTAAGGATAAGAGAAAAATGCGAAAGACCAC